>JBKKDW010000047.1:0-6806 GCA_046708025.1 Candidatus Limnocylindrales bacterium | reverse complement strand
GAATGGCTGAACGGCCAGTGGATCCGTCGGCTCGCATCCGAGGAGCTGATCGATCGCCTGCGGCCGTTCGTGCAGGCCGAACTTGCCGCTGGACGGATCGACTGGATGCCGTCCGATGACGAGTTGCGGTCGCTGCTCCCCGTCGTCCAGGAACGGCTCCCGACCCTTGGCTCGATTGGCGACCTGGTCGGGTTTCTGTGGGTCGATGACGTCGCCCTGGACCTGACGACGCTCGTGCCAAAGCGGTGGGACGCCGCGACCACGCGGGCCGGTCTCGCCGCGGCGCGCGACGTGATCGCCTCCGTCGGGTCGGTGGTCTTCGAAGCCGATGAGCTGGAACCACCACTGCGCGCGCTGGCCGAAGCCCGCGGCTGGAAGGCGGGCGATCTGTTCATGGCCATCCGGGTCGCGGTGACCGGCCGAACGGCCACCCCGCCACTGTTTGACACGCTGGTCGCGCTCGGGCGCGAGCGGACGCTGGAACGGCTGGACCGAGCGCTGGAGGTTCTCGCCTCCGCCTGAGTCCCGCGCTACGATTCCAGACACACGCATCCCGATGGATCCCTGCGCGCCCTGTTCTTCAACGTCTGGACGTTGCGTTTCGACGCCGAGGGACACTCCACCGAGTTCGTCGAGTACTGGCGCGAACTTCCCGAATCGATGCACGCCGGGCGCTGACCCGGCGGTGGGCCGCGGCCGGGTGGCCGGTTGACTGTCCATGAACGAGTCGTTAACACGGGCCGCTATCCTCAGCAATGGATGGCACGAACGATTCTCGTCGTCGAAGACGAACCGACACTGCGTGAGACGCTTGTGGATGCGCTCGAAAGCGACGGATTCCGCGTCGTTGCTGCCGCCGATGGGCGCGAGGCCCTGACCCAGTTCCGGGGGGAGCGTCCGGACCTCGTGCTCCTCGATCTCATGCTGCCGGAGCTGTCCGGGATCGAGGTCTGCCGGATCATTCGGGCCGAATCCGGCGTGCCGATCGTAATGCTCACGGCCAAGGATTCCGAGCTCGACAAGGTCGTCGGGCTGGAGCTCGGCGCGGATGACTACGTGACCAAGCCATTCAGCCTGCGCGAGCTGTCCGCCCGCATCCGGGCCATCTTCCGGCGCCTGGAACAAGCCGTGGCGATCGACGGACCGCCCGCGGTCATCGATCTCGGCACCGTCCAGGCGGACCTCGGCGGGCATCGCCTCCTGCGCGACGGCGAAGTCCTGCCGATCAAGCCGAAGGCATTCGAGCTGCTGGCCTTCCTGATCCGCCATCCTGGGCAGGTCTTCACCCGCGATCAGCTGCTCGAGCACGTCTGGGGCTACGACTACGGCGGCGAAACCCGCACTGTGGACGTCCACGTCCACTGGCTGCGCAGCCGGATCGAGGCGGATCCGGGCAATCCGGCCTTCATTCACACCGTGCGTGGCGTGGGCTACGTCTTTCGCCGCCCGACCTGAGCGTTCACCGGGCGATAAGCCCGCGTTGATCTCGCGGGCCCACAGTCACGACCATGCCGATGGTCGTTCGCCCGCCCGGACCCCACCAGACCGCGGTGATGCGGTCCGGCGGCGACCCGACGATCGGCCACTCACCGTCGCTCGAGGTCCTCCTCCCTTCGAGCGGTTTCCGGGTTCCCGTCCCAGCGCCAGCGCCCCATCGGGCGCTGGCGCTGGACGCGCTTCGCCTGCGCCGCGCGCTTCGCGATCCGCTTCGACGCACGGATCGGTGGGCGGAACCGGCGTTCGCCCGCGAGGTCGAGCTCATCCGCTGTCACCTCGCGCCGTTGCGCCGCCGAAGCGGTCTGACCGCGTCGTTCAGCCGCGAGGCCTTCCAGGCGCTCGGAGCGAAGGATCTGCCCTCGTCCGAGCCGCTCGGTGCCGTGCGGGTCGCCTATGCGCTGCGCTGGGTCGAGCTGGGCGACGGCCGGCCGCGTCCGTCCTGGCCCAGGCTCCTGGAGATGGGCGGGGCCTAGCGCCGGCCGGAGGCCGCGACGCCGGCGGAGGCTGCCGATCCTCGCATCCAGTCATCACCAGACTGGTGTAGAGGAAATCCCGGCCCTCTGGGTCGAATCCGACCTCGCGCTGAGCGTGGACCTGCCGCCTCGACAGGGGCCAGTGGCTCGAACTCATCTGTACCAGTCCGCACACGATGTTTTGCCAGGGTCGTGACCGCGGCCGCAGCACCGCGGAGGCCGCAGCCCACGAGTCGCGGAGGCCGCGGCCCATGACCCGCCCGCCCGCCCGCTCCCGCTATCCTTCGCGGATGCGCCTCTCCAACCTCTTCTTCACGACCCTGCGCGACGATCCAGCCGAGGCGGAGATGCCGTCACACCGGTTGCTGCTTCGGGCCGGCTACATTCGCCAGCTGGGATCGGGGATCTATTCGTTGCTGCCGCTCGGCTTCCGAGTCAACCAGCGGGTCGAGCAGGTCGTGCGCGAGGAGATGGACCGGATCGGTGGCCAGGAGATGGAGATGCCGGTCGTTCATCCGGCCGACGTCTGGCGTCTCAGCGGCCGGTACGATGCGGTCGGTCCGGAGCTGGGGCGGTTCAAGGACCGCGCCGGCCGGGACATGGTCCTGGCCATGACCCACGAGGAGGTCGTGGGGCTCCTCCTGGCCGACATCGTCCGGAGCTATCGCCAGCTGCCGATGATGGTCTATCACTTCCAGACCAAGTGGCGTGATGAGCCGCGCGCCCGCGGCGGCCTGATCCGGGTTCGCGAGTTCGTGATGAAGGACGCCTACAGTATCGATCGCGACGAGGCCGGCCTCGACGCCAGCTACTGGGCGCAACACGCCGCCTACACCCGGATCTTCGCGCGGCTTGGGCTCCAGGCGATCGCGGTTGCCTCGGACGTCGGCATGATGGGCGGTTCGCAGGCCCATGAATTCATGGTCCTCAACCCCGCCGGCGAGGACGTGCTGGTCCTGTGCGAGGCATGCGGCTATGCCGCCAATCGCCAGGTCGCGGTGGTTCCGCGACCCATCCCTCCGGCCGAGGAGCCGCTACCGATCGAGCAGGTCGCCACACCGGGCACCACGACGATCGCGTCACTGGCGGCCCTCCTCGGGATCGGGCCGGAGCGGACGGCCAAGGCAACCTTTTTCATGACCGGTGACCGGCGCCTGATCACGGCCGTCGTGCGGGGTGACCATGAGGTCAATGAGACCAAGCTGTCCAATGCGGTCAAGTCGACCGGCGGGCTGCGGCCGGCCACGGTCGAGGAGATCCGCTCCGCCGGGATGGAGCCCGGCTACGGCTCGCCGATCGGCGCGCACGACACGGTCGTGGTCATCGATGACCTGGTCGGCGGTTCGGCCAACCTCGTTGCGGGGGCGAACCGAGACGGCTTCCACTATCGCAATGTCAACCACGGTCGTGAGTTCCGGGCGGACATCGTGACCGACCTGACCAATGCCCGGGACGGCGATGCCTGCCCGACCTGCGGCAAGCCGGTCATCGTGCGTAACGGGATCGAAGTCGGCAATATCTTCAAGCTCGGAACGAAGTACGCCGATGCCGCCGGTGCCAGGTACCTTGGGGACGATGGCCTGGCCCACCCGATCGTGATGGGTTCGTACGGGATCGGCATCGGGCGCAGCGTCGCCTGCATTGTCGAGGCCCACCATGACGACAAGGGGATCGTCTGGCCGGCCGAGGTCGCGCCGTACGCGGCGCACCTGGTCTCGATCGGAGTGGCGCGCGAGCCCCAGGTGCTCGCCATCGCCGAGCGCCTCCACGCGTTCTCGATCGAGGCGGGCCGGGAGATCCTGTGGGACGACCGGGACGAGTCACCCGGGGTCAGGTTCACCGATGCCGAGCTCCTCGGGATGCCCTGGATCCTGACGGTCAGCCCGCGGTCCCTTGCCGCGGGCGGCGTCGAGGTCACCGAGCGCGCCACGGGCGAGCGATCGACGCGATCGGTGGAGGCGGTCGAGGCCCTGCTGGGCGGCGGCTGATCGACCTACGGGGCGGGCGGCTCGGCCCCCGATTCCTCCGTGACGACATCACCGGTGGTGCCGTCGAGCGCGATGACGGCCACGCCCACCTCGGGCAGCGTCTCGATCAGCTCGGCCGAGGTGACGGCGGTGCCGGCCAGGATCTCGCCCTCGTCGATGCGGGCGATCGTGAACGAGATGCCGGGCGGGATGGACGCCGAGATCGCGATCTCGCCGATCCGATAGGGCGACCGCTTCGCCCGAAGTGACGCATTGGTCTTTTCCTGGAGCGCGGTCGCCTTGATGATCAGCTCGGCCAGCGTGCCGGGGTCGATTCGTTCGACAACCGTGGCCACGCCCCGGCGAGCCTGACCTACAGCTTCCTTGGCCTGACGACCCAGCCGTTCGTGCATCGCCGGGTCCGCGGCAGTTCGGCTGACCTCGCTCGCCTTGATCCGCGCGGCCTCGGCGGCGTGATGGGCACTCTCCGCCGCCGCCTCCGCCGCCTCGCGTGCCCGTTTGATGAAGCTCACCCGCGCAGTCTACCGAGCGCTCGCGCCACGCACCACCAGGATCTCTCAGGGCACTAGGATTCTGTCGATGCCGCCACGCCCGACGCTTCCGACCGACGACCTGTACGCCCGGCTCGAGCTGCCGACGGACGCCAGCGCAGAGGCCATCGAGGTGGCCTGGCGGGCCCTGCTGCGCCGCCACCATCCGGACGTGGTCGGAGAAGGCGGCCTTGAGCCGGCGAAGCGGATCAACGTCGCCCACGACTGGCTGAGCAACTCGAGCCTTCGGGCTCGCTACGACCGCGAGCGGAGCCTGACGAGTGCCACCCACGCCCGGCGCGCCACCTGGCGCGATCCGCGGGCCGCGGACGAGACCGCAAGGCGATCGATCCACCGCCGACCACGCCAGCCGGCCGATGTCGTGGCCCGCTTCCTGGAACGCGTCACGTCGCTCGGCCCCGATGAGCTCGATCGGCTCGCGTGGGCGGACCCGGCCCCGATCGCCTTTGGAGCGACGATCCGGCGATTCCTGCCCGACGATCGGCGTCTCGCGCTCGAAACCCTGGAGACCGAGATCGCACGGCGCCTCTCGCCAGCGGCAGCCGCCCGGTCGAGCGCGCGCGACACGATCAATGCCTACGGCGCCGAGCTCGCCCTTGGGTCGTTCCTCGACGAGCTGCTCAGCGAGCCGTTCCGGGCGCGGACCCGCGAGCGGCTGACTCGCGGCTGGGACGCGGCTATTGGCCAGCCGCGCTATGGCCCGAACGGCCAGGCGATCCGGGCCTTCCTGGTGCGTCTGCGGGTGCTCGACCCGACCGGCGTGGCGGCGCTCGCGGCGCTTGGGGCACGAGATCGACTCGGCGACGATCCGTGGCCGCCGGATACCTCACCCGACGACGACGAGGCACTGCGCGTTTCGTCGGTCCTGGCCGCTCGGGATGCCAGCGCTGCTGTCCCCGGCGCCGGCCTCGAGCGCAGGGTGGTGGCTCGTGCCTGCCGCGCCGCAGCCAGGGTGGCGCACCTGCTGGTGCTCCGCCATGCCTTCGCTCCCGCCGCCTTTGTCGCACTCAGTGCCCCCTGGCGACCGCGCTTCCTGCCCGACGACGCGCCGGCACCCGGAGTCCGGCGCCCACCCGCCGGCTGACCACCGGCTGGATGACCGCGCGCCGGCGCGAGCTGGGGCGAACGACGCGAGGCCCGGCTGTGCAATGCTCGCGTCATGGAGCCCTGGCTGGTCGCGATCGGTGCGGTCCTTGCCATGATCGTAGTCTCCGGGCTGGCCTTGCGCGGTCGGCGCATGGCGGCCCGGGTGCGTGCTGCCGCCGGGGCAGCGGCAAGCTCCGATCCAGTCAGCGCGGTCGCCGCACTGCGCGCCCAGGCGAGCCGGGTCGAAGGCGAGTTCGCCGCCGAGCGCCGAGACCACGACCTGTTGATCGAGTCGCTGACCCAGGGTTTCATCTCCATCGATCGAGGGCTGCGGATCGTCAGCGCCAACAGCGCGGCGCATGCCTTTCTCGGGCGGCCCCAGGGCGCGCTCATCGGCCGAACGGTCATCGAGGCGTTCCTGGACGCTCACGTCGAGTCGATCTCGCGGGCCGCCCTGGACCAGGGATCGGCAGCCGGGGAGATCGGCCGGAGCGACACCGACGCTCGCCGATTGCTGATCCGCGCCCGGCGATCGTCCTCGGGCGGCGCCTGGCTGGTCCTCGAGGACGTCTCCGAGCTGCGGCGCCTCCAGCAGATCCGGGCTGAGTTCATCGACAACCTGTCGCACGAGCTTCGCACGCCGCTGACCACGGTGAGCCTGCTGGCCGAGACGCTGACGCGCGAGGCCGATGCGGCCGGCGACGCGATCCCGGCGAAGATGCGCGATAGGATCGGAAAAATCGAGGTGGAGACGGGCCACCTGGTGCAGATGGTGAGCGAGCTGCTCGATCTCTCGCGAATCGAAAGCGGCGGGACGATCGGCGCCGTCGACCTCGTCGACATGGGCCAGATCGCAACCGACTCGACCGAGCGGCTGCGCCTGTTCGCCGATCGCGAGGGCGTCACGCTGCGGGTCGACGTTGTTGGGCCGGTCCCGCCAGTGCATGGCGATGCGGCGCGCCTGGGCCAGGTCTTCGTCAATCTCCTCCATAACGCCGTCAAGTTCAGCCCGGACGGCGGCGATGTCGCGGTGACTGTTGAAGCCCGGGAGGGTCGGGTGGTCACGTCCGTGGCCGACCATGGAGTGGGCATCCCGCGGTCGGACCAGGCCCGGATCTTCGAGCGCTTCTACAAGGTGGATCGGGCACGGGTGCGCGGCGAGGCCGGCGGCACGGGTCTTGGGCTGGCGATCGCGCGCCACATCATCGATC
>JBKKDW010000046.1:0-10464 GCA_046708025.1 Candidatus Limnocylindrales bacterium | reverse complement strand
GACCCGCACCGCGGCGCCGTCCAACATCGTGGTCGTGCCGGACGTGACATTTCCGGGCTCGATCGTCTATGTCAAGGCCGGCAACATCTGGCTCCAGCAGGGCCGCGATGCCCGCCAGCTGACCAGCGGCGGCCGCGACTCAATGGCGTCCTGGTCGCCGGACGGTCAGTCCGTCTACTTCATCCGGACCACCGAGGAAGCTGGTCTCTGGCCGGCCCAGGGCACGAACCGCCACTACCGGATGGATGTCCCGAGCCTGATGCGCGTGAGCGTCAGTGGTTCGGGCGAGCCCGAGCTGCTCTTGACCGGGCGGATCAAGCGCGACGAGACATCGTGGTTCTACTGGATCCGACAGCCCGTGCTGTCGGCCGATGGGACCACGATCGCGATGATCTCGGACGGCCTGGATCCGTCGGAGCACAACGTCGTCCTCCAGTTCTATGACCTCGCGACCGAGGAACGGACCGTTCCGGACGTCCCTGAAACCGTCCCGCTCGGCCACCAGGATCCGTCCTGGCGGGCCGATGGCCGGTACCTGCTCTATGTCCGCAACGGACGGGAGGGCTCGCGTGGCGCCCCGGTTGTCTATCGCTGGGACGTGGCCAAGGCGAGTTCCACGCAGGTCACCGGATCGGGCTACCTGGAGCCGACCTATTCGCCGGACGGCCGATACATCGCCGCGACGCGGACCAGTGGTTTCGGCAACGACATCGTGATCCTCGACGCGGCCCATGGGCGCGAGGTCCTGCGGGTGACTGATGACGGTGACTCATGGGCGCCGGTCTGGTCGCCGGCCGGCGACTCGATCGCATTCCTGCACATTGCTGGCCAGATCGTGGACCTGAGGCTGGCCAGGCTCGACGGCAGCGCTCCCGACTGGACGGTGGGCGAGATCATCGATCTGACCCAGGTCTCCGGCCTCGACGGCGGCTCGCGACCGGACTGGCACGTGGCGCCCGAGGACCTGCCGGCGACGCCGGCTCCGACCGCGCTGCCGAGCGCGGGTGAGAGCCCGGCCGCGTCGACGGCCCCGTGATCGACACCTACCTCGAGCGACTCGCGGCGCGCTCGGCCGCCCTTGGAACGGTCCTGTGCGTGGGCCTCGACCCGGATCCGGCAGGCCTGCCCCATGGATTCACGCCAGATCTGGCCGGGGTCGAGCGCTTCGCGACCATGATCGCCGAGGCCGCCGGCCCGTATGCCGCGGCGATCAAACCGAACCTGGCCTTCTTCGAATCGCACGGCTCGGCCGGGATGGCGGCGCTCGAGCGGATCCGCGGCCGCCTGCCGGCGGGGCTGCTGGTCGTGGCCGATGCCAAGCGCGGTGACATCAGCACGACCGCCGCCCACCAGGCGGTCGCCCTGTTCGACCGGCTCGGAGCGGATGCGGTGACGGTCAACCCGTACGTCGGCGGCGAGGGGCTCGAGCCGCTCCTGGCTCGCCAGGATCGGTTCGCCTATGTCCTGTGCCGCACCTCCAACCGCGGCGCCGCGGAGCTCCAGGACCTGATCGTTGAGGCGGACCCGTCGATCGGCGCTCCAGCCGAGCCACTGCATGTCCGGGTCGCCCGCAGCGTCGCGACCTGGGGCCCGGGCGGGACCGTCGGCCTGGTCGTGGGGGCCACGGCCCCGGCTGAGCTCCGCGCGATCCGCTCCGCCACTCCCGGCCTGGCGATCCTGGTCCCCGGGATCGGCGCCCAGGGTGGCAACCTTGAGGCAGTGCTCGCCGACGGGCCCGCACGGTCCGGGCCGACCGCTCGCCGCCCGGGTGGCGGCCTCCTGGTCAACGTGTCCCGCGGCATCGCCGGCGCTGCCCTCGGCATGGCGGGCGCCGCCCCCGGCCGGCCGAGGGAGGAGCAGTCGGCGGATCTGGAGGAGCGCCTGGTTGCCGCCGCTCGCGACTGGGCCGGCCGCCTCCCTGTGCTACCCTAGCCGGCGCAATGCCGAACATCGGAGCGCCCGAGCTCATCATCATTCTCGTGATTGCGCTGCTGATTCTGGGGCCGGGCAAGCTGCCCGAGGTGGGAGCGTCGATCGGCAAGAGCATTCGCGAGTTCCGCAAGGCCTCCTCGGATGTGCAGGACGCCGTCAAGGTCAACGTCGAGACCTCGCCGCTGCCCGCTGACCCTGCGCCCTCCGTGACGGCGGTTCCGCCGACGGACCCGAACCCGGTCCCAAAGTAGCCGACCCACCACCCGCCGACCATGGCTGACGCCGACGCGCTGCGCGAGACGGGCGCCCCGGCCCTTCCTGCGGTTCCCGAACCCGGTTCCATGCCCGCGCCGGCTCCGGCACCGGCGCCCGCTGCCAAGCCCGGCGACGACACGGTCATGTCCCTGGTCGACCACCTGGGCGAGCTCCGGACTCGGCTCTTCCGGTCGATCCTGGCCGTCTCGGTGGGCTCGATCGTCGGCTTCTACTTTGCGGTCCCGATCCGAAATTTCCTGATCGCGCCGCTTCCTGGCGGCACGGTCCAGGTGCTCGGGCTGGGCGACGCCTTCGTCATCCAGCTCAAGATCTCGATCGTGGTCGGGATCATCCTGGCCATGCCCGTCCTGCTCTACCAGGTGTGGTCTTTCGTCGCCCCGGGCCTGACCGCGGCCGAGCGGCGCGTCGCTCGGCCATGGATCCCGATCGCCCTCCTGTTCTTTGCCCTCGGCGTGAGCATCGCCTATTTCGTCCTGCCATTTGCCACGTCGTTCCTGATCGGCTTCACCGACGATGTCCTGGTCGCCAACATCGCCGCCGGCCCCTACTTCGACTTCGTGACCACGATGTTCCTGGCCTTCGGCCTGGTCATGGAATTCCCGATCCTGCTGGTCGGGCTGTCGCGGGTGGGGATCGTCACGTCGAGCCGTCTCACCGCCGCCCGCCGGTTCGTGATCCTCGGGATCGCCATCTTCTCGGCCGTCGCGACACCCGGCGGGGACCTGGTCAGTCCATTCGTGCTCGGTGGCACGATGTATCTGCTGTTCGAGCTGACAGTCCTGTTCATCCGGCGCGGTGGGCGGTGACCGGGCAGGCCGATGTCGGGCCGCCAGCGGACCCCCTGTCGGGCCCCTCATCTGACCCGGTGGCGGCCCCGGCGGTGGTGATCCTGAGCGGCCTGTCCGGAGGCGGCAAGACTGCCGCTTCGAAGCTGTTCGAGGACCTTGGCTACACCGTCGTCGATAACCTGCCCGGTGAGCTTCTGCCCGACCTGGCCGAGCTCGTTTCGTCCGACCGACAGCGCTTCGCCCGGATCGCGATCGTGCTCGATGTGCGTTCCGGCGACGCAACGCTCGCACTCAACGCGATGCGCGGCGCCCTGGAGGGCCGGGGCATCCGGCCGCGGGTCGTCTTCCTGGAGGCGAGCGACGACGTCCTGATCCGGCGGTTCAGCGAGACGCGTCATCGCCATCCTCTGGGCGACGAGCACGGCATCGCCACCTCCATCGCCGAGGAGCGCAAGATCCTCGAGCCGATCCGGGCCGAAGCCGATGTGGTCCTTGACACGTCCGACCTGTCCCTCCGTCAGCTCCGCGAACGTCTCTTCGCCCAGCTGACGACCGGCGCCCGCGCCGACCAGCTATCGCTCCAGTTGATCAGCTTCGGCTACAAGTTCGGCGTGCCGCTGGAGGCCGACCTTGTCTTCGACGTCCGGTTCATGCAGAACCCGTACTACGTGGCCGACCTGCGCCGGCTGTCGGGCCTGGCCGGCGAGGTTCGGGCGTTCGTGCTTGCCCAGCCAGTCGCCCCGCGCTTCCTGGGCTTCCTCCACGAGTTCCTCGAGTTCGCCATTCCGGCCTACATCGCCGAGGGCAAGACCCGCCTGACCATCGGTATCGGCTGCACCGGCGGCTTCCATCGCTCGATCGTGATCGGCGAGGAGCTGGCGGCCTGGCTGCGCGAGCAGGACTACGGGCCGGTCGCGGTCTTCCACCGGGAGCTCGACCGGACGTGAGGCTCCGGCGCTGGCTCGCCCCCGGCATCGGGATCAAGCGCTGGCTGCTCGTCACCTTCCTTGGCCTGCTGCTGCTGGCCCTGGCATTCGCTCATTTCCTGCGCCAGGTGAGCCGCGATCTCGAGCCCGGCGGCCTGGCCGGCACGCTGATCGATCTCCTGACGCTGCAGTTCCTGCCGTTCGCGGCGCGCGGCCTGATCGCCGGGTCCCTCGGCCTCGGCCTGGTCCTGTTTGGTGCCTACCGGGCGATCCGGGCGCTGATGGACCCGCTCCAGAAGGGCGGTGCCGACCAGCCGCTGGTCGAGTTGATCTACCAGAAGCGCGTCCTGGCGCGCGGCCCCCGGATCGTGGCGATTGGGGGCGGCACCGGGCTGGCCACGTTGCTGCGCGGCCTGAAGGCGCATACCAGCAACCTCACCGCGATCGTCACCGTCGCCGACGACGGCGGCTCGTCGGGCGTGCTGCGGACCAGCCTTGGCATTCCGCCGGTCGGCGACATCCGGAACTGCCTGGCCGCCCTGGCCGACGCCGAGCCGCTCATGAGCGACGTCCTCCAGTACCGGTTCCCGGGGAGTCCCGGCCAGGCGGCCGACGGGCTGGCCGGCCATGCCCTGGGGAACCTGCTGATCGCGGCAGTGACGGCCGTGGAGGGGGGCGACTTCGAGGACGGGGTCCGGGTGATGAACCGGATCCTGGCCGTTCGCGGTCGGGTGCTGCCGGTCTCGGCCACGCCCCTGACGCTGCACGCCAGGCTCGTCGACGGCTCGATCATCGACGGCCAGTCGGCGATCATGCGGACGACCAACATCGAGCGAGTCTGGTTGTCGCCCGATGACGTCGCGGCCTCGGAGGATGCGTTGGCGGCCATCGCCGAGGCGGATCTCGTGGTCCTCGGGCCAGGCAGCCTGTTTACCAGCCTGCTGCCCAGCCTCCTGATCCCGGCCGTCCGCGATGCGGTCAGGGCCGCCGACGTAGCCCGCGTCTTCGTCTGCAACGTTGCCACCCAGACGGGCGAGACGGCCGGCTTCGATCTGGCGGCGCACGTCGAGGCGCTCGTCGCCCACACCGGCCCGGACCTGGTCGACGTCGTCCTCGCCAACAACCACTTCGCGGGGCAGACACCGCCCGACTGGTCGGCCGAACCCGTCCGCCTGCGCTGGCCGCCGACGGTTGCCGTCCCGCCGCGCCTGGTCCTCGATGACATCGTGGATCCGACCAATGCCCACCACCACGATCCAGCCCGGTTAGCCGCTGCCCTGATCCGCACCCTCGAGCGGGAACCGCATGGTCGTCGCCGGACAGTGGGCCGGACGGCCTGAGGTGAGCCGGGCGGAGCGCGAACTGGTCACGGCCCTGCGCGACGAACTTGCCGCCGTCGATCCGGCCCGACCATGCGATCGCGCGGCGGAAGCTGCGGGGCTCGGGTCCGGACCGATCAGGCGCGAGGCCTCGGTGGCTCGCCTCACGGTTCGACTGCGGCGGGCCGGCGAGGTCAGCCTGGGCGAGGCCGGCGTCAGCGGCCCGACGACGTTCGACTGGGCATCCGCGGCCGACCACTGTCGGGCCGCCTGGCTGCGCGGCCGCTTCCTGGCGCGCGGCTCGCTCAGCCTCGCCGGGGGCCGGACCCACCTTGAGTTCGTGGTTGATCCGGACGAGATGGCGGGTCTCGGCGCCCGGCTCGCTGCGTTCGGTCTGCCGGCGTCATCGCGGATGCGCCGTGGTCGAGGCGTGCTGACGTCGAAGCGCGGCGACGCTGTCGGGACGTTCCTGCGGCGGATCGGCGCGACCGGCGTGCTCCTGGAGATCGAGGCCCGCCAGGTCTCACGCGCCCTGCGCGGTGAGCTCAATCGGGTCCTCAATGCCGAGTCGGCCAACCTCCAGCGTGCGGTCAGCGCCGCCGGCCGGCAGCTCGATGCGATTGCGATCCTCGACGCGGACGGACGCCTGGCCGGCCAGTCGCCCATCGTTCAACGTGTTGCGGAGGCCCGTCGGACGACGCCGGAGGCCAGCCTCGCTGACCTTGCCGAGCGCCTCGGCGCCCACCGGTCGGCCGTCCAGCGCGCGCTCGAGCGACTGGAACGACTCGCGCCGACTGCTCTGGCATGATCGGCCTGATGCGCGACGTGATCGTGGCCGCCAACTGGAAGATGCACACGGCGCCAGCCGACGCCGGGGAGCTGGCCCGCACGATCGCCGGGCGGACGCGCGTCGCGGACGTGACCCGGGTCATCTGCCCGCCGTTCGTCAGCCTGGCGGCCGTAGGGGAGGCTCTGGCGGAGCTCGACCCGGATGTCGGCGTCGGGGCGCAGAACGTGCATCACGAACTGCACGGGGCCTACACCGGCGAGGTCTCGGCGACGATGCTGGCCGGCCTCGCCACATGGGTCATCGTGGGGCACTCGGAGCGGCGCCGCGACGCCGGCGAGACGGATGAGCTTATCGGTCGCAAGCTCGGTCGGGCGGTGGCAGCCGGCCTTCGGCCGATCCTGTGCGTAGGCGAACAGCTCCACGAGCGCGAGGCCGGCGAACAGGCCGCCGTGGTCCGACGCCAGCTCGATGGCGCCCTCGCCACGCACGACCCATCCACCGTCGTCGCGGCCGGCCTGGTCATTGCCTATGAACCGGTCTGGGCGATCGGGACCGGCCGAACCGCGAGCGGCGCCGATGCGGCGGCGATGGCGGCCGCGATCCGCGACACCCTGGGCGAACAGGGCTATCCGGACCATGGCGAGACGATCCCGGTGCTGTACGGCGGCAGCGTCACGTCCGCTGCGATCGCCGAGTTCATGGCCGAACCGTCGATCGACGGGGCCCTGGTCGGCGGCGCCTCACTCAAGCCAGACGAGATGGCCGGGATCGTGGCCCGCGCCGGGGTGACCGCCCTGGCCCGCGGGATCGTGGGGTGACGCCGGACCGTCCGAGGCCCATCGTCCTGGTCGTGCTGGACGGCTTCGGCATCGGCCGGAACCCGGCCGCGGCCGCGATCGCGGCGGCGGACCTGCCGGTCTGGCGGGGACTGCTGCGCGACTGGCCCAACGCGGTCCTCGGCGCCTCGGAGGACGCGGTCGGCCTGCCGCCCGGCCAGATGGGCAATTCCGAGGTCGGCCACCTGAACCTCGGGGCCGGTCGGCCCGTCCTGCAGGACCTGCCGAGAATCGACGCGGCGATCGCCGACGGCAGCTTTGCCACTCGACCCGCACTCGTCGACGCGTGCCGGCGGGCGGCCCGACCCGGGGGCCGGCTCCACCTCGTCAGCCTTGTTGGCCCGGGCGGCGTCCACGCCAACGACCGACATCTCGTGGCCATGACCGAGCTCGCCGCGCGGCTGGGCGTCCCGAGCGTCAGGATCCACGCCCTGCTCGATGGGCGCGACACGCCACCAAGGTCGGCAGTCGACTTCGTCCTCGACTTGGAGGCGCGCCTGGCGGCGGCCCATGCCGATGCGCGAATCGCATCGGTCGGCGGCCGCTACTTCGCGATGGATCGCGATGCCCGATGGGACCGGGTCGAGCGCGGCTACGACGCGATCGTCCACGGGCTGGGGGAGCGCGCGGCGCGTGCCGGCGGCGCGATCCAGGCGGCCTACGGTCGCGGCGAGGACGACGAGTTCGTCGCCCCGACCATCGTCACCGGCGTGGACGGCCAGGTGCGGCCCGGCGACCCCGTCGTCCTCTGCAACTTCCGGGCGGATCGGGCGCGCCAGCTCGCCCGGGCCCTGGCCGAGCCGAACTTCGACGCCTTCGATCGTGCGTCCGCCGATGGTCGGCCGCCGCCGGAACCTATCCACGTGGTGACGATGACCGAATACGAGGCCGGGCTGCCGGTTGAGATCGCCTTCCCGCCGGAACAGGCGCGCTCGCTCGCCCAGGCATTCTCGGAGGCGGGCTGGCGACAGCTGCACGTGGCCGAGACCGAGAAGTACGCGCACGTGACCTACTTCTTCAACGGCGGCGTGGAACCGGCCTATCCGGGCGAGGAGCGGATCCTGATCCCGAGTCTGAAGGTCGCGACCTACTACCTGGCGCCGGCGATGCGCGCCGAGGCGATCAGCGATGCCGTCGTCGAGGGGATCGAGTCGGGAGCGTACGACTTCATCGTGGCCAATTTCGCCAACGCGGACATGGTCGGACATACGGGTCAGTGGGATGCGACGACCGCCGCCCTGTCGGTGCTTGACGGCTGCCTGGGGCGGATCGTGGAGGCCGTCGAGGCCGTGGACGGCAACGACCCGGCCGCTCCCGGTGCGGTCCTTGCCGTCACCGCGGACCATGGCAACGCCGACGAGTTGCGCGATGGTGCGGGCGGTCCGGTGACGGCCCATTCGCTCAATCCTGTGCCGTTGGTTCTGATCGGGCGCGCCGCGCGGGGAAGGGCGTTGACGGATGGTGTGCTGGCCGACGTGGCGCCCACCCTGCTCGCACTGGCTGGTCTGCCGGCCTGGGCGGGGATGTCCGGTCGATCGCGCCTCCTGTGATAGCATCCGTCGCCGTACGTTTGGAGGACGCTGACTCGTGAACCCGCTGCTGGCCATCGGCCAGATCATCGTGAGCATCGCGCTCATCGCCGCGGTCCTGCTCCAGGCGCGCGGGACGGGCCTGTCGGGCACGTTCGGCGGCGACTCGGCGGTCTACCGCAGCCGCCGCGGGGTGGAACGCCGGCTCTGGCAGTTCACGATCGTGCTGCTGGTCCTGTTCGTCGTCTTCTCGCTCGCCTCGTTCGTGTTCGCCCCTGCCGCCGTCTGACGCGGCCGGGTCGCCCGCCGTCGACCAACCGGGTCCACACGGAGCTGGCTTGACCCGTACCGACACCTTCGTGGTCGGGACCCTCGTTGTCCTGTTCGCCATCGTCGCCGGCCTGGTCGCTGCTCCAGCGCTCGTGCCCGCCACGTCGCCGAGTGCGCCATCCGCCAGCCCGGGCCCGATCGTGTCGCGGCCGTACCAGGAGGGCGTGCTCGGCCAGCCGATCTCGATCAGCCCGTTGACCGCGCGGACCCAGGCCGATCGCGACCTGGTCGCGTTGATCTTCTCGGGCCTGGTCAAGAACGGCCCGTCCGGCGCCCTGCTGCCCGATCTCGCCGAATCGTGGTCGGTCGACGACGCCGGGGCGACCTGGACGTTCGAGCTGCGCGGCGACGCACGATGGCATGACGGCGAGCCAGTGACCGCGGAGGACGTCGCGTTTACGATCCGAACCATCCAGGACCCCGAGTACACCGGCCCGGCTGCCGGCTCCTGGAAGGACGCGACGGTCGAGGCCCGAGCGACGCGAACGGTTGTGTTCACCCTGACCAACCCGCTCGGCGGGTTCCTCCAGGCGGCCACCCAGCCGATCGCGCCGGCGCACCTGCTCGGCGACGTCCCGGTCAGCGCCCTGGTCGAGGATCCATTCGGGCAGCGCCCGATTGGCTCCGGGCCGTTCGCCCTGGTGCGGTTCGACGAGGCAACCGCCGAGCTGGCGCCGGCCGGTGTGGTCTTGCCGCCCGACGACGCTGGCCCGTCGGCGCCGGAGGTCACCGCCGACTCGCTCGCCAGCCCGGCCCCCACAGCCCGTCCGACGGGACCCATTCCGTACCTGGCCGGGATCGTGTTTCGCTACTTCGACCGCCCGGAGGCGCTGGCGGAGGCCTACCGCGAGGGCGACTTCGACGCCGCCTCAGGTCTGCCGCCGGCCCTCGCCGCGGAGCTCGCCGCCACCGCCGGCAGTCGGATGCTGCGCTACCCGGGCTCGACCCTTACCGCCGTCGTGTTCAACCTGCGCCCTGACCGGCACGTCTTCACAAGCCCCGCGCTCCGGACCGCCTTCCTCGCGGCGATCGACCGGCCGGCGGTCATCGAGGAGGCGTTTGCGGGGGCCGCCGGCGCCGCGCTTGGCCTGATCCCCGCAACGTCGCCGCTGTTCGACTCGGCTGCAGCCGTGCCCGTGCCGTACGACATCGCAGCCGCCCAGCGGGGGCTGACCGCGGCCGGCTGGAAGAAGCTCGACAACGCCTGGCGTCGCCCAACGGACAAGAAGCCGCTGACCTTCGAGCTGCTCAGCCCCGACGCCGAATCCAACCCGGGACTGTTTGCGGCGGCAGCGGCGGTTGTGGCCGATTGGAAGTTCATCGGCGTGCAGGTGACCCATGTGCCCCTGGCACCCGCTGAGTTCGTCACCGGCCGGCTGGCCACGGCGGACTTCACCGTCGCCGTCGCCGACGTGACCATCGGCCTGGATCCCGATCTGTATCCCCTGCTCGCGTCGAGCCAGACCCTGACCGGGGGGTCGAACGTGATCGGTCTGCAGGATCCGGCCCTGGACAAGTTCCTCGTCGGCGCGCGCAAGCCGGGTTCGAGCGCCGAGCGGATGGCGGCCTATTCCTCGCTCCAGGCGTACCTGGCCAAGGGTCAGTTCCTGCTGCCACTAGCCTTCGCCGACGAGCCTATCGTGGTCCGCGACACGGTCCTGGGGCCCCGGTTGCGCCAGGTCGCCGACCGGTCGGACCGATTCTGGGATGTGCTAACATGGCGCCTCGCCGCAGACCG
>JBKKDW010000045.1:0-4749 GCA_046708025.1 Candidatus Limnocylindrales bacterium | reverse complement strand
CTGCTGAGCCTGGTCTACTCGATGACCCTGTTCCTCGCCTTCAACGCGCTACGAGCCACCATCCCGGTCGCGGATCCGGCCGCCGAGATCCTGCCGGGTGCCGTCTATGACGCCGTAGTTGCTGCTCTGATTGGGCCCTTGGCCGTTTCCATTCATGATCGGCGAGCGGACGTCGAGCGGGTGGACTGGTGACGACCTACCTGGACGGTCGGCCGCGGCCCGTTCGACGCCTGTCGAGGTTCATCGCTTTCGCCCTTGTCGCGCTCCTGGCCGTCGGCGGTCTCACGGCCAGGCTTTTCTACCTCCAGGTCGTTGACGGCAGTCGGTTCACGATCCTGGCGGCCCGTAATCGCACCGTGCTGGAGGCCGTCCAGTCGCCGCGCGGGCTGATCCAGGACCGCGCTGGCCGGGTCCTCGTGACCAACGTGCCGACGTTCTCGGTCAAGCTGCGACCGGCCGACCTCCTCCAGACCGAGCGGCCGCAAGTCGTCGAGCGGCTGGCTGCCCTGCTCGGCATGGAGGTGGCCGAGATCAATGCCACCATCGACTCGAACCCGGGCTCGACCTTCGACCTCGTGCGGATCGCGGGCGACGTCGACGAACGCACGGCCCGGCTGATCGGGGAAGCGGGCTTTGAGCTGCCCGGGGTTGCGATCGTGGTCGAGGCTCGTCGCCAGTACGCCTACGGGCCACTCCTGTCCCAGATCCTGGGCTACACCGGGCCCGTATCGGCCGATCAACTGCCCGAGCTTCGGCCGCTGGGCTATCTCTCGGACGACCTGATCGGCAAGACCGGCATTGAAGCCGAGTACGAGCGTGCGTTGCGTGGAACGTACGGCAGCGAGAGCGTCGAGCGCGACGCGACCGGTCGGCGGACGCAGGTCCTTCAAACGATCAGCGAGGCCAGGCCGGGCGATTCATTGACCCTGACCATCGACACCAGGGAGCAGATCTACGCCGAGAAGGCGCTCAAGTGGGCGATGGCCGAGGTTGGTTTGAAGCGGGGCGTGGTCATCGTCATGAACCCGCAGACCGGCGAGGTGCTGGCCCTGGTCTCGCTGCCCACCTACGACAACAACCTGTTCGCGCGAGGCATCAGCAATGCGGACTACCAGGCCCTCGTCGAGGACCCCGACAAGCCCCTCCTGAATCACGGCACGCAGGCACATTACCCTCCCGGATCCACATACAAGCTCGTCGCGGGGACCGGTGGCCTGGCCGATGGCAAGATCAGGGCCGGCACCGAGCTTCTCACCAAGGGCTACCTGACCCTGGGCACGACCAGGTTCTACGACTGGAATCGACGTGGCTTTGGGGCGTGCGACATCTACTGCGGCTTCGGTCACTCGAGTGACACGTACTTCTTCCAGGTCGCGGCGATGCTCGGGATCGACCGCCTCGGCTACTGGGCGAAGCAGTTCGGATTCGGCAGCCCGACCGGAATCGACCTCCCGGGCGAGGTCTCCGGGATCGTTCCGACCAACAAATGGAAGCAGAGCACCCTGGGCGCCCCAATCTATCCCGGGGAAACCTACCAAGCCGGCATCGGCCAGGGCTACGACGTGGTGACGCCGATCCAGCTGATCAACGCGTACGCCGCACTGGCCAACGGCGGCACGCTCTACCAGCCCCAGATCGTGCACGACATCGTTGGGCCTGACGGTCAGGTCGTGCGCCCGTTCGAACCGCGCAGGCTGCACGAGATGGATCTCCCGGCGAGCGTGCTCAAGACGATGCGTAACGCCGCCCGCGCGGTCGTGGAGCTGCGCCACACCTATAACCTGGTCGAGCTTCCCATCAAGGTCGCGGGCAAGTCCGGGACCGCCGAATTCGGGACCCGCGACAAGGAGGGTCGCCTGCCGTTCCACTCTTGGTTTGCCGGCTTCGTACCCAGGGACCCGGAGAACGGCTCCTTCGACAAGGCGGACTCGGAGCTCGTCGTCCTGGCCTTCGCCTATGACTCCCGGACCAAGGGCAACGTCGCGACCGAGATCGTCAAGTACTACCTCCAGCAGCACTACGGAATCGAGAAGGACTACCGGCTCCCGGACCTGCTCGAGCGCGGCAACTTCTACCAGAGCAATTGATGGGCCTCACCCGAGCCGAGCCCGGAGCTGTGACCGATTGGGCGACCAGGCCCATCGGGGCGGCGTGGCGCGCCTTCGATCTCCAGCTCACCACCTACGCCGGCCTGCTCATCGCGGTCGGCCTGATGATGGCCTACACCAACAGCGTGGAAGGTGGCGGCGTGCCGCTGGAGGCCGGCACAACCTTCAGCCGGGGCCTGACCTGGGCAGTCATCGCGACCGCCGTGTTCGTGCTGGCCACCGCCTTCGACTATCGCTGGTTCAAGACCCTGGCCTGGCCGATCTACGGCGTGCAGCTCGGACTGCTCGTATTGACCCTGCTCATCGGCGACGGAGTCGGCGGCTCCGCCCGCTGGGTCGAGATCGGTCCGCTGACCTTCCAGTTCAGCGAAATCGCCAAGATCCTGATGACCCTCGTCCTGGCCAGCTATCTGGCCTCCCGCGGAAGCCTCGACTCGCCTGGTTCGATCCTGGGCGCGTGTCTGCTGGTCGCGCCGCCGCTCACCCTGGTCATGCTCCAGCCGGATCTAGGAACATCGCTGGTGTTCGGGGCGATCCTCGCCGGCATGCTCTGGATGTCGGGGGCGAGCCTGCGTTGGTTGGCCGTTCTCGGCGCAGCCGTCGTGGCCATGGTCCCGCTCGCCTGGACGTACGTCCTGCGCGATTATCAGAAGGAGCGGCTGACCTCGTTCCTGGACGCCAATCCGGACATCCAGGGGGCGGGCTATCAGCTGAACCAGGCCCAGATCGCGGTGGGCTCTGGCGGATTCGTGGGCAAGGGCCTCACCAACGGGACCCAGACGCAGGGCGATTTCCTGCCCGTCCAGGCCACCGACTTTGTGTTTGCGTCGCTGGCCGAGGAGCTCGGGTTCGTGGGCGGAGCCGTGCTGTTCGTGTTGTTCATCCTGCTGCTCTGGCGGGTGCTCGTCGCCGGCTGGCGCTCGAAAGACGCCTTTGGCACGCTGTTCGCCGCCGGCCTGGCGTCCATGATCCTGTTCCAGCTCGTGGTGAACGTCGGAATGGTGTTGGGGGTCATGCCCATCACCGGCATCCCGCTGCCCTTCGTCACCCACGGCGGCGCCTCGCTGGTGAGCATGGCGGCCGGCCTGGGGATTCTGCAGAGCATCAACATGCGCCAGAATTGGGCGGTCTGGTAGGTCCGGATCCAACGCCGGCCCAGGCGATGACCCGCTGTGCGGTGGTCCCCTGGACCAGGACCGTGAACAGGACGATCCCGAACGCGATTCCCTGGAGCAGCGGCCGGTTCGGGACAGCCAGGGGCAGCGACAGGGCCAGGACCATCGCAACGGCGCCGCGCAGCCCCGTCCAGTTGATGACGTGGAGCCATGACAGCGGCAACGGCGGGGTGCCACCCAGTCGATGCGCGAGCTGGGTCAAGCCGCCGAGAAGCCCATAGATCACGAGGGCTCGGCCGACGAGCACGGCAGCCACGCCCCACGCGATGTAGGGCGCGGCGTTCATCAGGGAGTCGATCGGGATCGCGATGCCGATCAGCAGGAAGGCGATCGCCGTGAGGACAAAGGCCAGGAACTCCCACACGGTGTCGATCGCATCTCGAGCACGAGGGCTGAAGCCGGTCTGTTGACGAACATTGCCGATCGCGATCCCGGCAACAACAACAGCAATAATCCCGGACTGGTGGACAAGATCCGCCACGACGTACGTGCCGTAGGCGCCCAGAAGGGTGAGCGAAAGCTCGATCAGGTGATCGTCTGTCAAGGCGGCAAGGCGGCCGATGAGCAGGCCGATCGCCAGGCCGATCGCTCCGCTGGCGACGATCCCGACAATGAATGGGATCACCCCGGCCCCGATGCTGACATCGCCAACAAGCGCCCCGAGGGCGATGGCGTAGACCAGGACCGCGGTGCCATCGTTGAACAGGCTCTCCGCATCGATCAACGTGACGAGCTGCCGGGGTGCCCGCACCTGGCGCATGGTGGCAACCACCGCAACCGGGTCGGTCGCCGACACCATCGCCCCGACCACGAACGACTGGTCGAGGGGCAGACCGGTGGCCAGATGCAGCACGATTGCCACCACCGTCGCGCACACCACGACGCCGGGAACAGCCAGCAGGGCCACGCCGCCGAACGTTCGGCGCAGCTCACTGGCATCGAGCCGGTAGGCCGCTTCGAAGAGCAGCCCGGGCAGCAGCAGGGTGACGGCCAGCTGGGGCGAGACCTCGATGATGCTGCCGTCGAGCGGAAGGGCCGACACGACGAGGCCTGCGACGACCATCGCCACCGTGTACTGGAGCCGGAGCCGGCCCGACACATAGGCGATGAGCGGCATGGCCACAAACAGGGCGACCAGGACGAGGAGCGCGAGCGGGGTCGCCGATCCAGCCACGAGGCAATCCTACGATGGGGAGGATCGGGCAGAGCGCTCACGGCGGCGAGCCCGACCTCCGCATAACTCATCCGGGAGACTGCAACGGAACGAATCTCGGCTGGCACGGTCCAAATCGGGCGCGCTCGGCCGATACGGGGCCCCCGCTGAGCGTGGATCCGAGGATCGCGGCTTGACGCGACGGCACGAGTGCCTCCGTATCAGTCTGTGGGTGCGGTTATGCGAACAGCGAAGACTGCGGCCGCGACCCGCAATGACGCGCCCGTCAATCCTCGCTTCAGCGGCGCCTGAA
>JBKKDW010000044.1:0-3519 GCA_046708025.1 Candidatus Limnocylindrales bacterium | reverse complement strand
TTGTGTATATGAGACAGGGCCTGTCGCGGTCCGGGACGAAGCCCTGCTGGCCCCGATCCTGGGACACCTCACCTCGGTGGTAGTCCCGCGCGGGGCGTTCGCAACGTGGGTCGGGGGCGCCGCCGATCGGGCCCTTGGCGCGGCCCTGGGGGCAGGCTTCCGGCTCGATCGATTCCCGGTGCTCCTGTGCTGGGACCGTCCGTTCGCCGACTTCGCGCGCTACCTGCCAATTTCGCCCGGCCTGCTCTGACCACGGCCCCAACAGCCGTCGCGGATGACGGTTTGTCCGACCCGGTGGTAGCCTCAGCGTCGACGTGGCTCCCCCTTTCCGTGCCCGCGGACGGAGTCCAACCGCGGAGCCGAATGTGAGCACAGCCACTTCCCCGCCAACGACGCGCTCCATCCGCAGCCGAGTCATGGGGCGCCGGGTCCCCTGGCGCAGCCAGGACCAGGCGAGCCCGGAGCGACCGATCCTCGTCCTGCACGACGTGACGATGCGCTATCCGAACGGGAAGCTGGCCCTGCAGGACGTCGACCTGGTCGTTCCCGAGGGCGACTTCCTGTTCCTGGTCGGGCCGTCCGGGGCGGGCAAGTCGACCCTGATCAAGCTGTTGATCCGGGACGAGGTGGCCACCCGGGGTGAGGTCGTGCTCGACGGGCAGGACCTGGCTCGCCTGCCGCGCCGCGCGGTGCCGCGGATGCGCCGCAAGATCGGGATCATCTTCCAGGACTTCAAGCTGCTGCCGAGCAAGACGGTCTGGGAAAACGTTGCATTCGCCCTCGAGGTGACCGGCACGCCCCACGGCAGGATCGGGCCGGCCGTCGACCGCGTCCTGGCCCTGGTCGGACTGACCGGCCAGGCCCGCCAGGTCCCGTCGCAGCTTTCCGGCGGCGAGCAGCAGCGCACCGCGATCGACCGGGCCCTGGTCCACGATCCGCGCCTGATCATCGCCGACGAACCGACAGGCAACCTGGACCCGCTCATCAGCTGGGAGATCCTGCAGCTGCTGCTGCGGATCAACGAGCTGGGGGTCACGGTCATGATGGCCACCCACAACGCGCAGGTCGTGACCGCCCTGCGCAAACGCGTGGTTGCGCTCGAGGAGGGCCGGATCATCCGCGACGAGGTCGGTGGCGCCTACCACCGCGAGGACTGAGCGGTGCTGTCGTTCGTGCTGTTCAGCCTGACCCGGGCCTGGCAGGGGTTCTGGCGGAACGCAGTCATGAGCCTGGCTGCGACGGCCACCATGGTCCTGATGCTCCTGTTGCTGGCCGGCTTCTGGATCCTGCAGACCGGCCTGCTGGCAGGCCTGCAATTCACCGAGCAGAAGGTCGAGGTGGTCGGTTATCTCCAGCCCAATGCCCAGCCCAACCAGATCGAGGGGCTCAAGGCGCAACTCGAGGCGATGCCCGAGGTCGCATCGGTCAGCTTCCTCGATCGCGACGCCGCGCTCGAGCGTTTTCGGGCGTCCATGGCCGCCCAGGGTCGTGAGGACCTGACCCGCTACCTGGACTCCAACCCACTCTACGCGAGCCTGGAGGTCAAGCTCGTCGACCCCGGCAACGTACGCGCGGTCGGCGACGCGCTACGGGCCGACCCGAACATTCGCAACGTCATCAACATCGAGGATCTGGTCGAGCGCGTCTTGACCGTCACCAACCTGCTGCGAACCGCGGGCACGGTCGTCCTGGTCATCGTTGGGCTGATCGCCCTGTTCATCATCGTGAACACGATCCGCCTGGCCGTCCTCGCCCGGGCCGAGGAGATCGAGGTCATGCGCCTGGTCGGCGCCTCGGATGCCTTCATTCGCTGGCCGTTCGTATTCGAGGGGGCGTTCGTGGGACTGCTCGGGGCGCTGCTGGCGCTGGGCGTCCTGGCCGCCGCGGCCGAGCCGGTCAGCGGCTTCATGGTCGACTTCTTCCGGGTCCTGCCGCTGCAGTTCGGTTCGCTCACCCGCGACCTGGTGGCGCTCGTGCTGGGAGCGGGGGTGGGACTGGGCGTGCTCGGTTCGTGGCTGTCCGTGCGAACCTATCTGATCCGGTGAGCCACGAGCCCCTCGTCGCGGCGTCGTCGCCGGTCCATGTCGCCGGACGCCGGATCCGAGCCCTGCCGCTGGCCATCGCGGTGGTCGTCGTCCTGGCCGGGTCGGCCCTGTTCATGTCCGGCTACTCGATCGGTCGCCAGGTGTCGAACCAGCCCGGGACGCCGGCCGCCGAGGAAAGCGCCTTCGAGCCGTTCTGGGACACGTACCACACGATCGGGGAACGTTACGCCGGCGGCCAGGTCGATCGCGAAACGCTGATCCAGGGCGCGATCCGGGGCATGATCGACGCCCTGGGCGATCCGTACTCCTCGTACCTCACCTCGGACGAGTACCGGCGAAGCCTGCAGGGCATCAGTGGTCAGTTCGAGGGGATCGGCGCCGAGATCGCCACCCAGGCGCCCGACGGCAGCCAGGGCTGCCTCACCCTGGGCCCGGATTGTCGCCTCGTGATCGTCAGCCCGCTGGTGGGCTCGCCGGCGGAGGTCGCCGGGCTACTGGCCGGTGACCTGGTCCTCGAAGCCGACGGTGTGTCGCTCGATGGTCTCAGCGTCGATGGTGCGCGCGACCGAATCCGCGGGCCGAAGGGGTCGGTCGTGACCCTGACGGTGGCCCGCGCTGGCCGGGAGCCGTTCGCGATCGCCATTACCCGGGACGTGGTCCAGTCCAACGAGGTCGATAGCGAGGTGCTCGGCGCCGGCAAGGTGGGCTATGTCCGGCTGAACGGCTTCTCCGACGCGGCCGCGCAGCAGCTTCACGATGCGCTTGCCGTCCACGTCGACGCCGGCCGGATGTCAATGATCCTCGACCTGCGCGGCAACACCGGCGGCTACGTCACGGCCGCCCGGCGGGTGGCCAGCGAGTTCATCGAGTCGGGCGTGATCTTCTGGGAGCAGGACGGAGCGGGCGAACAGGTCCCGACGGAAGTGGTTCCCGGTGGCGTCGCGACAGACCCTGACCTGCGTCTCGTCGTCCTGATCGACGGAGGCAGCGCATCGGCCAGCGAGATCGTCGCCGGCGCCCTCCAGGACAGCGGCCGGGCGACACTCGTTGGCCAGACGTCGTTCGGCAAGGGAACCGTCCAGCAGTGGCAGGAGCTGACCGGCGAAGGCGGTGCGTTCAGGCTCACCATCGCCCGCTGGCTGACCCCGGACAAGCGCTGGATTCACGACGAGGGCCTCACCCCCGACGTGTCGGTCACCCTCCCCGACCCACTCCCGGAGGGCGCCGATCCGACCCTCGACCGGGCGCTCGAGCTCCTCGACGCAACGGCCTCGGGGACGCCCGGCCGAGTCGCCGCGTGACGAGGCGTCCACGCTTGCACTCCCCTCCCGCATCGAGTACGGTTCGCCGGAACGAAAGGAGGTGATGTGCAGTGATCGACAGTACCCGTAGCTGCACCACCTCGCAGGAGATGGCCGTCTAGTCGGACACCCCTGTGGGTGGCTAAGCAACTCGAACGCCGGCCCGCATCGGG
>JBKKDW010000043.1:0-9595 GCA_046708025.1 Candidatus Limnocylindrales bacterium | reverse complement strand
GCCTACACCCGGGCGACGCTCACCAGCACCGGCATCCTCACGATCGCCGGCCGGACCTTCACCCTGGCCCTCGGCTCCAACCTGCCGGCCTCGGTGGCCGTGGGTGCCGACCTGTGCCTCGACCTGACCCTCAACGCCCTGGCCCAGGTCCAGAATGGCTCGGCCACGGTCAACGTCACGGCCACGCTCAAGATCTGCGGCACCGTGACCGCCTACACCCGGGCGACGCTCACCAGCACCGGCATCCTCACGATCGCCGGCCGGACCTTCACCCTGGCCCTCGGCTCCAACCTGCCGGCCTCGGTGGCCGTGGGCGCCGACCTGTGCCTCGACCTGACCCTCAACGCCCTGGCCCAGGTCCAGAATGGCTCGGCCACCGCCAACGTCACGGCCACGCTGGAGGTGTGTGGCCAGGTCACGGCCTATGTAGCCGCCACCTCGACCACGAACGGTTCGCTCAGGATTGCGACCGTCACTCGCACCATCGCGGCCGGGGCCGCCGTCGATGGCGGGGTCGCCGTCGGGATCTACGCAAGGCTCCGGCTGACCCTCGACGTGTTTGGCCGGGTCTCCCGCGTTACCATCCTCAAGATCGGTGCAACGCTGGCTGTCGCCTGCAGCACAGTGACGCCGACGCCCAACGGCAGCCCGACGCCGACGCCCAACGGCAGCCCGACGCCGACGCCCAACAGCAGCCCGACGCCGACGCCGCTGACCGGCGCAATCGGGGGCACCGCATCCGGTCAGGAGGGCGAGACATGTGACTCGGGCCCGCTGAGCTTCGGAAGCGTTGCCGGCGGAGATCACAGCGGAATAGTCCTTCCTGACACCGACTCGATCGGACGAACCGGCCGGGTCATCCTGGCCAATGCCGTGCCGCTTGCACTGGTTGCCGCCGTGGGCCTGCTCGCTGGCTGGTTCGCCAGGCGCCGGCGACGGGATGTTGAGGCCGCCGTCGAGCCGGGCTTGCAGACGGTCATCGACGAGGAAGTCCAGTGAACGCCGGGTTGCTCCGAAGGCCGCTGCTGCTGGCCTGGCGACTCCCCAGCCTGGGCCGCTCGGCGATCAACGAGCCCACCGGTGACGATCTGCCCGCAACCACCGACCCACGCGAAGCTCTGCCCCGTGTCAGCGCCGTGCTGAGTGCGGTGGCCATTCCGGTTGTGGCCATGTCGGCATCGGCCCAGGTTGGCGCTGGTTTCGCGTATCGGGACGTCGTTGCCTTGCTGATCGCATATGCCATCGCGACCGTGTGCCTGGTTCGGGTGCCCTGGGCACGTCTGCCGGCGGCGTGGAGCGGCTCGCTGATCGGGTTGCAGCTCTTGTTCGTCGTCAGCCTGACGACGTTGACGGGTGGTGGCGATTCCCCCTATTTCGCGCTCTACGCCGCCGTCCTGGTGATCGCCGGGTGGCATCTTGGGTCAGGACCATTCCTCGGCGTCGTCGCATCGGTGGCGGTCATCGAGGCATGGCGCGCTGTGGCGGTAGATGGCGGCGGATCGTTCGACCAGGTGACGATCAGCCTGCCCTTCTTCGGCCTCCTGGGACTCCTCTCACTGGTGACGGCCCGGCGGCTCACCGCGGCGCTGCTCCTGCTCCGCCAGGATCAGGGCAGGACGTCTGACACCTTGATCGCCGTGCAGCACCTTGCCGGCGACCTCGGTTCCGACCCTCTCCCGGAGTTGGCTCGCGCGGCCGAGCGGGTGTTCGAGAGTCGCGCCATGGCCATCTCCATGGAGCCGACCAGCGAAGGAATGCGCGGCGCCGTCGTCACTCGGGCCGGCGGCAGCCATCTCACCATCGCGATCAGCGGTGCGGTTTCGACCTACGGTTTGCTGCAGCTCGAACGCGAGGTGCCGTATTCGAGCACCGAGCGACGCCTGGCGGCCATCCTGGCTGACACCGTCGGCCGAGCGCTCGATGCACACCGTCTGTTCGACGAGGTTCGCCAGGCATCTGAGCGCGACGTCCTCACCGGGCTGCTCAATCGGCGCAGTCTCGAGGCCGATCTGGAGCACGTGGTTGGGCCTGCATTGTCCGGCGGCCAGACCGTGACCGTCGCCTTTGTTGACATCGACGGCCTCAAGGTGATCAACGACGACCATGGCCACGACGTCGGCGACCGCGTGATCAGACTCGTCGGCCGAGCCCTGGCCGCTGCGGTCCGGTACGAGGATCGGGTCTATCGCGCCGGCGGAGACGAATTCGTGGTCCTGGCTGTCGGGTTGTCAGCCTCAGAGGCCACGCTCCTCGGCCAGCGTCTGCGGACCGTCGCCAAAGAGCCGGCGCGCCGGACCGATGATCCGCTCGAGGTGCCCATCATGCTGTCGGTGGGGATCGCGATCGGCGCAGGACCCGATATCGCGCCCGATCAGCTGCTCGCCGAAGCCGATCAGGAGATGTACCGATTGCGCGTCATCGACCGCGTCGGGACGAACCGCCCCGCCCGCCGCGCGCCTCGCTCGTCACCGGATACCGACTGAAATCTCAACGGGATGCGGTCATAGCCCGATTGGGTGATGTCCGCTGACGCGACAGGCGCGTACGGTGTCCAACGCTTGAACGATTCCTTCGCGAGTCGCGAGCAATAGGGACGGCCATGGTCAATCACCGCGCTCGACAGCCTGACGGGCCTCGACGTGATCCGCCCGAGCATCCTCGCGGGCGCTCGATGAACGATGCCGCCCTCGAACCCGGCGTCGCCGAGCCGGCGCCGATCCGCGTCGTCGTCGTGGATGCGCACGATGTCATCCGCGCGGGCATGCGCAGCCTGATCGATTCAGAGCCGGGATACGTCGTGGTCGGCGAGGCAAGTGACGGCCGCGAAGCGATCAAGCTGGTGGCACGAATCCGCCCGGACGTCGTCCTGATGGACGTGCGCCTGCCGCTGGTCAATGGCATCGAGGCAACCCGACAGATGCGCAGCCAAGGCGCGCAGACCAACGTCGTGCTGATCTCGACCGACTGCAATTCCGAGACGATGATGGATGCCCTCCGGGCCGGAGCGAGGGGCTACGTTCTGAAGGACGTAGAACGGGGCGAGCTGCTGAGCGTCATTCGTCGTGTCACTACGGGCGGCCACGCCATCGAATCAACGCTCGCGACGGAGCTCCTCCGACAGATGGCCGAGGAGGTCGAGCGTCACCCCGCATCGACGCCGGAACCCCTGACACCGCGCGAGATCGAGGTCCTGAAGCTCGTCACGCTGGGCAGCACGAACCGCCAGATCGCCTCGCGGCTCATCGTCGCCGTCGGTACCGTGAAGGTTCACGTCGAGCACATCATGCTCAAGCTGGGCGCCGCCGATCGGACCCAGGCGGCCGTTCGGGGGATCGAGATGGGGATCATCACGAGCGTCGACGACCGCGACCGCGAGGCACGCGCGCACTAACAGGACGGGCCTCAGCCGCCCTCCAGCACGACACCCGGTGGGAGATGCTCGCGCAGGCCTGCAGCGACGGCCTCCAGGTCTTCGCCGCCCGCTCCACGCAGGACGAGGGCCAGGGTGGCGGACGAAACGACGACGGCCGGAGCCTCGAGCGGCGGACCAAGGGCCACCGACGTGAGTTCCGCCGACGGCGTCGCCGACGCGAGGCGCAGGTCGGACACGACGAGCCGGCCGTGATAGGCGGCGACGATGACCGCGACCACGACGACGGCGATCGGGATGGCCAGCTCGGCGCCCAGGACCGTCGCCTGACCACCCAGGACCGTGTCGATCAGCTGGAACAGCGCGATCACAGCGCTCGGGATGCCGGCGATCAGGGCGCCGCCCACGGCCAGGAGCAGATAGGCGCGGGACGTGATCGCCAGCCGCTCAGTCGCGGGGGCGGCCGTCCGCCGACGCAGGATGGCCGTCCAGGCCGGGAGCCAGAGCAGTGCGCCAACCACGATCTGGGCCACCAGGAAGACCAGTTCGCCCAGGAAGAAGTCGTCGATCCCGAGCGGAACGAGGATCTGTTCCAGGAACAGGCCGCCGAGCCGGGCGACACCGACGGCCAGGAACAGGAGGCCGACGAGTGCCGTCAGGTGGAGCCCCAGCCGCTCTGCCCCGGCCAGCGCTGCCTGCCCGCGTTCCGCGGCCTCGTCCCGCAAGGCCTGCCAGTGGAGCCAGCCGGCCACCATGAAGGGGAGAATGACGAGGACCGGCCCCACGACCGACTCGAGGAACGTCGTGGTACCGACCCCGTCGACGACCCCGACCAGGAGACGCCCGACCGCCGTGAGCGAACTGGCCACGGTCAGGCTGGCGCTGCCGAGCGCGACCACCAGCACCGCCCCGAAGTAGGTCGTGCGCAGGGCGGTCGAGCGGTCGTCCTCGCCGATGACATCCGCGTCGCGGATGGCGCGTCGCGCGTCAGCCACATGCAGCCACCAGACGGCGAGACCCGTGACGATCGCAGCGACGGCCCAGGCGAGCGGTCCACGCCACCAGTCGCCGCCGGCGCCGAAGTCGGCCCGTCCAATGAGAACCGACGCGATCGTATCGAGGATCTGACTCATTCCGACGAGCAGCGTCATCAGGCCGACGAACGCCCAGCCGTAGCGATGCAGCCGGGGGAGCCATGCGGCGGCACCGGCCAGCCGGTCATGACGCAGGTCCGCATGGCGCCGCGTCGCGTGGAACCACCAGACGGGCAGTGCGACGACGATCAATGCGACCTCGTCGGCCACGCGCCCGCCGCTGTCGTCCACGCCCAGGATCATGCGCAACACGCGATCGATCTGCAGGAGCGCCGCATACATCGCGACGCCGAGGGCAATACTCGCCACGAGCCCCATGTGGAACGCCCGGAGGGCCGAGTGTCGGTCGTCGGCAGCCGCCTCGTCGGTGCCGTGCCAGCCGCGCCCCACCAGCCACCAGTGGATGGCGAAGACCGGCACACCCACCACGACGAGGGCGATGGCCAGGCTGAGCTGCTCCCGGCCGACCGACCCGCCCCCGATGACGCTGGCGCCCAATGCGTCGATGAGTTCGCCGAGGGCCACGGCCGCCAGGTTATAGAGGCCCACGGCCAGCACGAGCAGGCTGATCGCGGACACCGCGTAGAGGTAGAGCCGTCGGGCGATTCCCATCCGATCGAGTCCTCCAGTCTCAGAAGCCGTACGAGACGTTCTCGATGCCGATGATCGGCTCGTCGATCAACCACGCCCCGGCCTCGCGGACGAGCCGGATCGTCCGCTCATGCGAATAGCGATCGCCGCCCAGGCCACCGCCCGAGAACTGATCGATCCGCAGCCGCAGGTTTGCCCGCTCGCCGATCAAGTCCGTTCCAAGCAGTACCGCCCGCCGGTCCTGGTCGCGCTGCCATGCCTGATCGGCATCGAGGCGACGGTATTCGGCGAGAGTCATCTGGCCGGTGACGCTGGAACCGAGAAGCCCGTACGCACCGTCCACATCTCCGTCTTCGTAGGCCTGGAAGAAGGCCTGGAACGCCGCCTCCGGCGAGCCGGGTGCGTAGGCGCTCGGGCCACGGGGGAGGGCGAGGACCACGAACAGGGAGACCGCGATGAGCCCGATCATCGCCCCGCCAACGACCAGCGCGGCCCTTGGCAGGCGAGCCCGGGGACGTGGCGGTTCGACGCCCGGTGACGGATGCTCCATATCGAACCCTCTCGTTGCGTCCATGTGATAGTGACGCTCAGACGACGTGCGCGTTACAGGCGCCCCGCGGGGTGGCCGTCAAGGTGCCATCGGCACGCACGAACAGGATGGCTCGACCAGGGTGAAACCAACGATGACGGACCTGCCCAGGGCCTTTACGCCGCGAGATGTCGAAGCGTCGATCTACCAGCGCTGGCTGGCCGCCGACGTGTTTGCGCCCGACGGCGCCGGCTCGACCGCCGATCCGAGCGTTCCGCCGTTCACCATCATTCAGCCGCCCCCAAACGTGACCGGCTCGCTGCACCTGGGGCACGCCCAGCGGACCGCAGTCGAGGACCTGATGATCCGCCACGCCCGGATGCGCGGCCGCCGGGCGCTCTTCCTGCCCGGCCTCGACCATGCCTCGATCGCCGCCCAGTTCGTGCTTGACGGCGTCCTCGCCAGGGAAGGGGAGAGCCGCCAGACGCTCGGCCGGGAGCGCTACCTCGAGCGCATGGCCGCGTTCATCGCGACGACTCGCGGGGTCATCCTCGGCCAGCAGCGGCGGGTGGGAGCCTCGGCCGATTGGGGCCGGCTGAGCTTCACCATGGACGACGGCTCAGCCCGGGCGGTGCGGGTCGCCTTCGAGCGGCTCTATCGGGCCGACCTGGCCTACCGGGCCGAGGCACTGGTCAACTGGTGCCCGGGCTGCCGCACCAGCGTCAGTGATCTCGAGGTGATCCCGACGCCGGAGACAGGCACGCTCTGGAGCGTTCGCTATCACCTCATCGACCCGGCGACGACTGGGCCCGATCCCGACGCCACGATCACGGTGGCGACCACCCGCCCCGAGACGATCCTGGGCGACACCGCGGTCGCCGTCCACCCTGACGATGCGCGCTACGCGGGCCTGGTCGGGCGGTTGGTGCGCATCCCGTTCGTCGAGCGCGACGTCCCGGTCATCGCAGAGGAGCGCGTCGATCGCGCCTTTGGCACCGGCGCGGTCAAGATCACCCCGGCCCATGATCGAGACGATCACGACACGGGCCTGCGCCACGGCCTGCCCGCGCCGACCATCCTGGCCGATGACGCAACGGTCGTCGACAGCGGGACCGCCTACGACGGGCTCGACCGGTACGAGGCGCGCACGGCGATCGTGGCCGACCTCCAGGCCCGCGGCGACCTCGCCGGCTCCAGGGATCACGCGATGGTCATCGGGCGCTGCCAGCGCAGCCACGACGTCATCGAGCCGCGGCTCAAGACGCAGTGGTTCATTCGCACGACCCCGCTCGCCGAGCGCGCCCTGGACGCCACCCGGAGCGGCCGGACCCGGATCCTGCCCGAGCGGTTCGAGAAGACCTGGGAGCACTGGCTCACCAGCATCCGCGACTGGAACGTCTCGCGCCAGCTGTGGTGGGGCCATCGGATCCCGGCCTGGTACTGCCCGGACGGCCACGTCACGGTGTCAGCCGCGATGACGGGGCCGGCGGCGTGCGACGTTTGCGCCCGGCCCGCCACCGAGCTTCGCCAGGATCCCGACATCTTCGATACCTGGTTCAGTTCCGGGCTGTGGCCGTTGTCGACCCTGGGCTGGCCGGACGCAACCCCGGATCTCGCGACCTATTACCCGACGTCGGTGATGGAGACCGGCTACGACATCATCTTCTTCTGGGTCGCCCGAATGATGATGCTCGGCATCGCCCTGACCGGGACGGAGCCGTTCCACACGGTCTATCTGTCCGGCCTCATCCGTGATCCCGAGGGCGGGAAGATGTCCAAGACCAAGGGCAACGTGGTCGACCCGCTCGGGGTGATCGACGAGTCGGGCGCGGATGCCCTGCGGTTCGCGCTCATCCATGGCGCCACACCGGGCAATGATCAGCGCTTCGGGGCGACCAGGCTGGAGCTTGCTCGCAACTTCGCCAACAAGCTCTGGAACGCGACCCGCTTCGTGGTCGGTGCCCGGCCCACGAGCATTCCCGAGGGTGTCGCGCACCGGCTGCCGGCTATTGCGGACCTGGGGCCGGGCGAGCGCTGGTTGCTGTCGCGCGCGGCGGCCACCACGGCCGGCGTTGACGCGGCGATGTCCGACTACGCGTTCGGCGAGGTCACCCGCCTGCTGTACGAGGCCATCTGGAACGAATTCTGCGACTGGGGCGTGGAGTTGGCCAAGGTCCGCCTGGCCGATGACTCCGTGCCGCTGGAAGCCCGCGAGGCGACCTGGTGGACGCTGGTCGAGGTTCTCGACACCTATCTCCGGCTGCTCCACCCGGTCATGCCGTTCGTGACTGAGGCACTCTGGGCGGCGATCCCGCACCGGGCGTCGGACCCCCCGCTTCTGATCGTCGCGCGCTGGCCGGCGCCCGGGGAGCGTGACCTGACGACCGAGTCCGAGGTCGGCGCCCTGATCGACCTGGTCGGCGGGATTCGCAACGCCCGGTCCGAGGCGAAGGTCGAACCGGCAGCCTGGCTCCCGGTCGCCGTCGTCGTGCCGGTCGCGCTGGGCGCGACGTTCGAGGCACTCCGGCCGGCCATCGAGCGGCTCGCTCGTGCTCGACCGCTGGAGCGGAGGCTGACCCGCGAGGCCCTGGTCGCGGCTGCCGGCCCGTTCGACCTCGCGGTCATGGCCGGTGAGGTGGAGGCGTTCGTCAGTATTGCGCTCGCGGGGCATGGTGCGGCTGCCAACGCAGCCGTCCGCGAACGCTCGCGCCTGGAGCGCGATCTGGCCGAAGCGGAGGGGTGGCTCGCCGCCGCCCGGGATCGACTCGCCAACGACGCATTCGTCTCCCGCGCCCCAGCCACCGTCATCGAAGGCGCGCGGGCACGCGAAGCCGACCTCGCCGACCAGGTCGACCGTCTGCGCGAGCGCCTGGGTCAATAGGAGCGTGGCGCCGGGCGTGGCACCGTGTCAGTCCGGCCCGTCGGCCGGCACGAGATCGGCAACCACGGGCAGGTGGTCGGAGGCGTCGCCGGCGGCTGCGTCGACCCGGCAGGCGATTGCGCGCAGGCCGCGAGAGAGGATGTGATCGATGCGGGCGGGACCGGCCGACGCCCGCCGATCGTCTTCCAGCGGAATGCCGGCCATCGTGAAGGCATCATCGAGGGCCGACGTGAGCGGCGCGAGTTCAGGCGCTTCGGGCGGGGCGTTGAGGTCGCCGGCCACGACCACCGGCGCGCCCTCCGCCTCCGCGAGTGTGACCAGCGCCGCGGCCTGCGCGCGCCGCTGGCCGGCCCCCGCGTAGGTCAAGTGCGTGGACAGGACGGCCACCTCGCGGTCGCCCATGTGTAGCCGGGCGATGATCGCGCAGCGCGGTTCGCGGGTCCCGTACGGCGCGTCGGCGAAGCGCGTGCCCGCGAGCGGTCGTCCGCTGGCCGACGGCTCGACAAGCTCGTTGTCATCGCCCACGGGTAGCCCCACGGCATCGACCGCGAGGAACGCCGTGCGGCTCAGCAGGGCGTTGCCCCATGTCGCGACGCCGATCACGCGCCCGCTCTCCGGTTCGACGAGCGTGAACGCGTGGACCGCAGCGTAGCGGGTCTCGAGGCCGGTCAGCTGCGCGAGTTGCGCCGGCTGGTCGTGGAGGACGCCGCGCACCGTCATGACGGTGACCTCCTGGAGGGCCACGACATCCGCATCGAGAGCGTGGATCACTGCGGCGATGCGGGCCAGCCGTTCGCTCGAGACGCGACGCCACCAGGCGGGCGGAAACGGCTCGCCTGGACCGATCGCCGCCCGGATATTCCAGCTGGCGACCCGGAGCGGCCGCATGGGCTACTTGACCGAGCCGGCCAGCAGACCCTGCACGAAGAACCGTTGGAGCCGGATGAAGACGGCCAACGGCAGGAGCATCTGGAGGAACGCGCTGGCGGCGAGAAGATGCCACTCGGTCCCGTACTGGCTCAACAGACTTGAGATCTGGCGAGTCATCGGGTTGTTCTCCGCGTTCTGGACGAAGACCAGGGCCATCAGCAGATCGTTCCAGGTCCACAGGAACTGGAAGATCCCATAGG
>JBKKDW010000042.1:0-8151 GCA_046708025.1 Candidatus Limnocylindrales bacterium | reverse complement strand
GGCGTCGGCGTTGGCGTCGGAGTGGGGGTCGGAGTTGGCGTCGGAGTGGGGGTCGGTGTTGGCGTGGGTGTTGGCGTGGGGGTCGGTGTTGGCGTGGGCCCGTCGCCCTTCTTGTTGAAGCAGAAGTCGACGTGGCTGATGCTGGCCTGCTGGCCGCTGTTGTTGTTCGGGGACTGTAGGTTCGTGTCGCCGTCGTCCGTGTTGTCGTTGTAGAGGTAGACGATGGCGTTATCTCCACCCTTCACGATGACGGCCGCCATGTCATAGAGATGTTTGGCGTCATCCGAAAGCGCCCAGTCGAACGAGAACGCAGTCAGGTTGCTGATGATGATCTCGCCGTTGGGCCCAATCGGGCCTTCGACAAGTGGGAAGTCCTCGTCGGCTCCAACCTTGAAGTCGAAGAACGGGTCGCCGCCGCAACTCGGATTTCCCGGGACGATCTCGTGGCTTTCTGCGTTGGGCGCGCTCGTTGGATCATCTGAGTGGTTCGCGAAGGCAGGCACCGGCACGAGTGCCGTGACCGTCAGCGCTCCCACGACGAGCCAGGAAAGGCGGCGTGCGAGTCGTGTGCGTCGGTGCGATGTGTCAAACATGTGCAGGTCCCCAGAGCTTGAAACTGGTTGGCCACAATCGGCCGATGATGATGACTGTGCCCCTTCGGTGAGCCCCTGATGGCACCCATTCACCGACGAAGCGCGCGAAGGATTGCACAAACACAGGACCCGGTCCAGTACGTTCTTCGCCGTAGACCTCACAAGACCACGCCAAAGTCCACCAGGCTCCAGATCACGGTGCGCCCCAGCACCGAAACGGTCAGGGGCCACGTAGTACGCATGGTTTATGACCATCCCGCTACGATGGCGCTCCTGTCCGCCGCGTTCTCATCCCCGGAGGCCTCCCGCCCTTGATCGCGCCACCGCTGCGCAGCCTTGTTCGCGACGCGATCGACCATGCGTGGAGCCGCGCCGTCGCGGCCGGTTCCTTGCCAGCGGTGCCCGATGCCGCCCAGGCCCCGTTGGCCCAGGTCGAGCGCCCAGCGGACTCGTCGCATGGTGACTTCGCCAGCACGCTTGCGATGAAGCTGGCGCGGCCGTACCGGATGGCCCCGCTGGCGATCGCCACGGCGCTCGCCGACGAGCTCCGGCGCGAGGCCGCCGAGACCCCTGACGGGACGCCAATCGCCTCGGCCGAGGTGGCCATGCCCGGTTTCCTCAACCTGCGCCTGACAGATCGGGCACTCGAGGCGACGATCGCCGCCGCCCTCGCACAACCCGAGGCCTGGGGCCGGGTTGCAACCATCCGCCCGCGCTCGGTCAACGTCGAGTTCGTCTCGGCGAATCCAACCGGGCCCCTGCACATCGGCAACGCCCGCGGCGCATTCGTCGGCGACCTGCTGTGCCGGGTCCTGGAGGCCGGCGGCCAGCGCGTTACCCGCGAGTACTACTTCAACGACTCGGGCGGCCAGATCCGCAACCTCGGGGCTTCGGTGGCTGCAGTTTGCCGCGGCGAGCCGGTCCCGGACGACGGCTACAAGGGCGACTACGTCTCCGACCTCGCCGCGGAGCTCCCCGCCGGCGTGTGGGCCGAGGCGACGGCGCCCGGCGCCGACACCGATGGAATCGCCGGTCATTGGGCGGCGATTCGAGTGCGCAAAGGGATCGAGCGAAGCCTGGCAGCGCTCGGCGTCCGGTTCGATGTCTGGACCAGCGAGGCCCGCCTGCACGACGAAGGCTGGGTCGACCGCGCGGTGGAGCGACTGCGCGAGCGCGGCCACGTCTATGAACAGGACGGGGCGATCTGGTTCCGCTCGACCGACTTCGGCGATGACAAGGATCGGGTCATCGTCCGGTCCAACGGCGAGCCGACCTATTTCGCCGCCGACATCGGCTACGTCACCGAGAAGTTCAGCCGTGGGTTCGACCACCTGACCTACGTCTGGGGCGCCGATCATCACGGCACGGTCGCCCGGGTCCGCAACGCCGGTCAGGCGATGGGTTTCGACCCTGACGCCATCCAGATGCTGCTCTACTCGTGGGTCCGCTTCGTGCGCGACGGGGTCGAGGTCTCCATGTCCAAGCGGGCAGGCGATTTCATCACCCTGGACGCGTTGCTGAGCGAGATCGGTGTCGATTCGGCGCGCTGGTTCTTCGCCTCACGCTCGGTCAATACCGGGATCGACTTCGACATCGAACTGGCCAAGAAGCAGTCCAACGAGAATCCGGTCTACTACGTCCAGTACGCCCACGCCCGGATCGCCTCGATCGTGCGCCGGGCGGCCGAATCGGGGCTGGCACCCGTTGCCAGTGTTACGGGGCTGCTGGCGAGCGCGCCCGAGGCGGCGCTGGCGCGCGCGGTCGTGCGCTTCCCCGAGGTGATCGAGGATGCCGTGGGGGCCGAGGAGACCCAGGGCATCACCGCCTACGCGATCGAGCTCGCGACGACATTCCACTCCTTCTACCGTGATGCCCGGGTCGTCGACACCGAGGCGCCCGAGCGATCCTCGGCTCGCCTGGCCCTGGCGGTGGCAACGCGGATCACACTGGCGAATGCCCTCGGACTGCTGGGAATCTCGGCGCCCGAGTCGATGTAGCCGCCCTGGTCGGGGCGGGCCGGTGCCGGTCAGACCCGGTCAGACGCCGGTCGCGCCGAAGATCACATCGAGGGCCAGGAGCGTTTCGTCGTCGGACGCGATCAGGATCGTGACGTCCATTCCCTTCGGCGCGGAGATGCGAGCCGGGTCGGACAGGCGACCGATCGCGATCTGGGCGGCGTCCAGGAATTCGGTCGCGTCGGTCGCGCTGTCCCAGGTCGTCTCGATGACCACGCCCCAGGCGCCGTCGCGGCCTTCCACGACGGCCAGTCGATCGCCGCCCCAGCCCGCGGCCGCCGTGGTCGCGCTGCTGGGGTCGAGGCCCGCCTCGCGCAGCCAGATCCCGAGTTGGAGCTCACCGAAGGTGTCTTCGAGCGGGACCGACCAGCCGGCACCAAGCTGGGCGGCGAGATCGTCCGGGAGGTCCACCTTGACCGGGCCTTCGTTGGCCTCGTACGCCTCGGGATGGAGGATCTGCTCGGTCGACTCGGGCATTCGATCGTAGAAGTCATCGACGGCTGCCCAACCGCCGCTGACATGGGCCGCCTGGACGTAGACCAAGCCCGTGGTGTACGGGAACAGCAGGGGCTCCTTGAGAATCGCGGGCATTCGGTCGAGGAGCGCCAGCATCTCGGGATCGCTGCTCAGGGCGAACAGCTCGGCCACATCCTGGACATCGAGGTTGGCGATCGCCCACCGGCTCATCACCAGCGTCGCGTCGCCTTCGTAGATTGCCTGGCGAGCAAGGATCCGGTCGGTCTGATCGAGGATCCCGTCCTGGTCGGTGAAGACCGTCATGTTCTGGTCCTGGAGCGCGTGGTCGTACTCGTGGGCGAAGGTGATTCGCTCGGTCACGCCCGGCAGCCCGGTTTTCGATACGAGGTACAGCTTGTTCTCATCGTTCCGGTAGAAGCCGGCGACGCCGCCGCTCAGCAGGTCGAGACTGAGCTCGCGCAGGTCTGCGTCGGCCGGAATCAGGCCGAGCGCCTTGTACAGCCGTTCGTAGGCGGCGACGTACTCGGGCGGGCTCTCCTGGTCGAACAGCCGGGTGATCATCGTACGAAGCTCGGCTTCGTCGATCGACTGCCTCGCCACCTCGCGGCTGGCCTCCAGGCCGCGAATCGCCACGACCTGGGCTTCGATCGCGTCGTAGATCGCGTCGATGTCGGCGCTCGAAGCCGGCGTGGGTGGCGCGGTCGGCGAGGCCGAAGCCGTCGGTGATGGGGAGGCCGACGGCACGGCGGTCGTCGAAGGGGAAGGAACGCTGCTGCCGCAGCCGAGCGCGACCACGATCAGCGCGCCGATCAGCGCTGCGACGGTGGGCGGCCGGTTTCTGCCGCGCGAACGCAGAGCGGACATCGCCCGGATTGTCGCATGGAAGCGGTCCGGGGCCGGCGTGTCGTGGCAGCGGTGGCGCGGTGTGTTGCTTTCTTAATCGGATGCCGACTCGACCCTGAATGCGGGCGCCGTAGCGTATGTCCGGGACGAACCGAGAGGTTCCTTCCTCCCTCCCTCCGACCGGAGGCGCCGATTGGGCAGGCGCTTCCGGTCTTTCCTTGTGCCAGAATCGCATCACGCGGCACGCACCACGCGCCGCCTTCAGACCTGCTTGGGAGCCCGCGCCGGCTTCAGACCTGCTTGCCGCGGGACTCGAGGAGGACCGTGATCGTCTCGGTCGGCAGGCTGGTGGCCGTGACCGCCAGCTTCGGTTGGGTCGCGGGTTCGGCGCCCATCTCGTGGAAGAAGCGCTCGAGCGCCTCCGCGCACTCGGCATCGTCGTCGCAGATCGGCATGGGCACCACGATCCTGGGATCGAGCTGCGCGACGACAGCGGCAGCCTGGCTCGGGGAGAGCGTTCCACCGAGCGGCACGCACACGATGTCGACCGGGCCGATATCGGCGAGCTTCTCCTCAGTCAGGAGGTGGCCGATGTCGCCCAGGTGGAAGGTGTGGACACCATCGAGTTCGATGGCGAACGACACCTGCTTCCCGGCGGTCGCGCCGCGCGCGTCGTCGCGGTAGGTCCGAACGCCGGTGACCAGCACTTCCTTGACCTCGTATTCGCCCGGTCCGTCCAGGACGAAGGCGTCATCGAGGCTGGCCGGCAGCAACGTGCGGCCGTCGCGCGAGAGCTTGCCCTTGCCGCGCACGAGCGGATGGTCGTCGGAGTGGCTGAACGTGACGATATCTCCGGAGATCCCCCGACCGGTCGGGCCCACGACCGACTGGAATGGATCCGCGACCACGACCGCGTCCTTGCCACGAAGCCGGACGCAGGTGCGCCCATACCAGGTCAGTTCCATCAGCACGATTCTGACACAGCGCGCTCTGCCGCCGCATCTGCCGATGCTTCAGAGGCTCGCGGCCGTCGGCTGCGTCCGACAGCCCGTGCAACGCACGCCCGGGCGTCCGTCACCCTCGGTCGAGGACCACCCGCCCGCGCTTGACGACGGTCCGGGCGAGATCGGCCGCCGGCCAATAGGGAATCTGGGTCGAAGTCGGGGCGCGCCACACGACGAGATCGGCGGCCTTGCCCGGTTCGATGGAACCGATCTCGTCCTCCAGGCCGAGCGCCCGCGCGGCGTTGATGGTGACCGCGCTCAGTGCCTCGTCCGGCGTCATCCCCAACTCGACGCAGGCGACGGTCATGGCCAGGGGCAGGCTGGCGGTCGGTGACGTGCCCGGGTTGAAGTCGGTGCCGATGGCCACCGGGATCCCGCGATCGATGAAGGTCCGCGCCGGTGCCCCGTGTTCCTTCATCAGGTACCAGGTGGTGACCGGCAGTACGGTCGCCACGACCCAGCGTCCCGCCGCGGCCGCGGCCGCCAACGCCTCGATCCCGGCGTCGGATGGCGCGGCCAGATGGTCCGCGGATGCCGCGCCGATCTCGGCCGCCAGCTCGGCGCCACCGGACGCGGCGAGCTCGTCGGCGTGCAGGCGCGACGCCATCCCGTAACCACCGGCCGCCGCCAGGATCCGCCGCGCCTGGTCGGCCGTGAACACGCCGTCCTCGCAGAAGACATCGCAGAATCGGGCCCGGCCGTGGGCTGCGATTCCGGGCAGCTGTTCCTCGATCACGGACCGGACGTAGGCTTCGGTGCCGTCGGGTCGAGAACGGAATTCGGGCGGCACGGCGTGGGCGCCGAAGAAGGTCGGCACGACCTCGATCGGACCTTCGGCCCCGAGACGGTGGGCGACCTCGACCAGCCGTATCTCCGTCTCGAGGTCAAGCCCGTAGCCGGACTTGGCCTCGATCGTGGTCACCCCGTGCCCGAGCATCTCGTCCAGCCAGCGCCGACCGTGGCCCAGCAGTTCGTCCATCGACGCCGCCCGAGTTGCCGCCACGGTCGACAGGATCCCGCCCCCTGCGGCCAGGATCTCGAGGTAGCCGGCCCCACGCTGGCGGAGGAGCAGCTCGTCCTCGCGCGATCCGGCGAAGAGGAGATGGGTATGGGGATCGATCAGGCCGGGCGTGACCGTGCCGCCGCCGGCATCGAGTCGGGCGAACCGCCCCAGCGGAAAGCCCTGGCCTTCGAGTGATCGTTCGACCACCGCCCGAGGCCCGACGGCCGCGATCCGACCCTCCCAGCAGGCGACAACCGGCGCACCGACGGCCGCCGGCCCACCCACCTCGGTTGCCGTCAACCGAACGACCTCGCCCTGGCGTTCGCCGGCGCGAACGCCACCTTCCATAGTGACGACCTCCGCCGCTCCGACGATCAGCAGGCCCGGCGTGGGCTCATCGTTCCGGCCACCCTCGATGACCCGGAACGCGGTCCCACTCAACGGCCTGGCGCCCGGGCGGCCTCGAGCCGGAGCTCGAGGGCCTGCATCGGTGAGAAGTCGCGCAGGCGCAGGAACGCCGCAGCGCCGGCCAGGCGGCGCTCGATCGGGTCCTCGGGCGGCGCCCCGGCACGGTCGGCCACCGCCAGCAGGGCAGCCAGCGGGGCCAGCCCGATCAGCTCCGATTCGGCCAGTTCCACGCCGTCCTCGGCGGCGACGTCACGGACCGTCTCCCATGCCAGCCACAGCGGCGTGACCCAAAAGTCGAGCACGTTCATGGAGACCTGCGCGCGACGCAGCTCCTCGATCCAGAAGCCATTCGCCTGGACCCTGGGCAGACCTCCGCCAGATTCGCGGATCCGTCGGGCGATCCGCCTGGCCAGCCCGACGTCCTCTGACGCGAGGTTGATGTTGAAGGCGATCAGAAAGGGCCGCGCACCCACGGCGACTGCGCCGGCCGAGGGATGCAGCCGCGACGGGCCGAAGTCGGGTTCGCGCCCATGCTGCGCGATCTCCTCGCGCAGGGCCTCGTACTGGCCGCGCCGGACATCGGCCAGCTTGACCCGCTCGGGGCGCGACGCGGCGTGGGCATACAGGTAGACGGGCAGGTCAAAGCGGGTTGCGATCCGCTGCCCGAAGGCGCGGGCCAGCTCCACGCAATCGGCCATCGTGGTTGCCGCCAGGGGCACGAACGGGATGACATCCACGGCTCCGATGCGCGGGTGCTCGCCCGTGTGGCTGCCCATGTCGATCTCGTGAATCGCCGTCGCGACGAGCGCCTCCAGGGCGTCGGCCACCGGGCCGTCCTCACCGGCCACCGTCAAGACCGACCGGTTATGGCTGGCATCGCTCGTGCGATCGAGCAGGAAGGCGCCCGGGACCGCCCCGATCGCGGCGGCCAGCCGGTCGACCACGTCCAGGCGGCGACCCTCGGACACGTTCGGGACAGATTCGATCAGCACGCCTGAGATGCTAGCCGGCGCGGCGGCCGACCGAAGGGCCGCCGCGCGCCCCGAACCCCGCCGCTCAGACCGCCTGATCGTCGAGCATCGGCACCCGGACGCCACGCTCGCGAGCGACCTCGATCGCCCGGTCATAGCCGGCGTCGACGTGCCGAAGCACACCCATGGCCGGATCGGTGGTGAGCACCCGCTCCAGCTTCTGGGCGGCGAGCGGGCTGCCGTCGGCGACGACCACCATGCCCGCGTGCTGCGAGTAGCCGATCCCCACGCCACCACCGTGATGGATCGAGACCCACGTCGCACCGGCCGCCGTGTTGACCAGGGCGTTGAGCAGCGGCCAGTCGGCGATCGCATCGGAGCCGTCGGCCATGGCCTCCGTTTCGCGGTTGGGCGAGGCGACCGAGCCCGCGTCGAGATGGTCTCGACCGATCACGATCGGGGCGCTGACTTGGCCGGTTCGAACCAGCTCGTTGAAAGCCAGGCCGGCCCTTGCTCGCTCGCCGTAGCCGAGCCAGCAGATCCGGGCCGGTAGCCCCTGGAACGGGACGCGCGCCTCGGCCATCTCAATCCAGCGGCGCAGCCCGGCATCGTCGGGAAAGAGCTCGAGCACGGCCCGATCCGTGCGGAGGATGTCGGCCGGGTCGCCCGACAGGGCAACCCAGCGGAACGGCCCGCGCCCCTCGCAGAACTGCGGCCGGATGAACGCGGGCACGAACCCCGGGTAGGCGAAGGCGTCCTCGACGCCGGCTTCCTGGGCCTGCGCCCGCAGGTTGTTGCCGTAGTCGAACACGACCGAGCCGGCCGCCTGGAAGGCGA
>JBKKDW010000041.1:0-2775 GCA_046708025.1 Candidatus Limnocylindrales bacterium | reverse complement strand
TCGCGCCCAGCTGGGATGCCCACAGGGCGCCAGCGCCACCCTGCAGGTCGTCGGCCGGGACGACCCGGGTGTAGTTCTTCTTGCAGCCGTTCGGGTAGTAGACGTCCGGCTCACCCGGGCCGAACGGCTTGGTCAGACCGACGTTCGTGTTGGACGGGCTGATCATGAGGATGCCCTTGGTGCACAGGATCGGGATCGCCAGCTTGGCCGCGCCCGAGTTGAACGTGCCGATGAAGGCGACGAGCTTGTCGCTTGCGACCGCATCGTTCGCGTTCTTGATCACGGTCGCCTCGTCCCACTTGCCGGCGGCCGCCGTGGAGTCGTCCACGTCCTTGTAGACGATCGTGTAGCCGCCGGCCTTGTTGCCGGCTTCCTCTAGCGCCAAGTTGATCGCGTTGACGATCGTGTCCGTCTGGGCCTTGTTGGAACCCTGGCGGGGCAGCGACGACCAGATCTCGATCGTGCCCTTGTCGCCTCCACCGGCGCCCGGCGTGGTGCTGCACGCCGTGATTGTGAGGACTGCGACGGCGGCGAGCGCCGCCATCTTCGTGAGCTTCATCCATTCTCCTCCTGATATGAGGTCGTCCGGCGGCCCCGGAGCAACCATCGGTCGGTGCCGCCTCGTGCTCCAACCCGAGGTCCGGGATCCCGGTCGATCGCCGGCGCCCTGTGGCTCGGCCGACCTCGACAGGTCCCTCCCAGGGCGTCGATGGGGCCGAGTAGCGGTGCGTGGCTGACGGTACCGTGGTCCGGATTCGGGCGGCGCGCAGGTGGCCGCCGCAGCGATGACGTATATTAGGCATCGGCGACCCGAATGCAATACCGGTCGGCCGCATCCTCAAAAGGTGCGTCGCGAGCGCCAGGCGCTCGCCGCCCAACGAACGGATCGCGGGCCCCCGGCGTCATCTCGGTCGAACCCCGGTCGAGGACCATGGTCGCCGACCCTGCGAGGTTGGACCCGTCGGCGTGGAATACCTGGTCCGAGCGGCCCGTGTCACAGATATCGAACGAATCGTGGCGTTGAGCGACGAGCCGCTGCGCGCGGACCGTGGCAAAGGCCCACTCGGCTCGGCCGACCTGCTCCGCCAACTCGTCTACCTCCCGCAGGCCAGCATCTTTGTCGCCGAGTCGCAGCGAACCGTCGTCGGTGGTGCGATCCTCGCGCTCCGGCCGTCGGTTCGGGCGGGCGGCTACGTCGGAACGATCGACCTCCTGGTCGTCGACCCGGCGCACGACGTTGAGCGGATCACCGAGGCGCTCCTCGAGGAGTTGCTCCGCTCGGCACGGAACAAGGGCTGCACCGTCGTCGAGGCCAGTCAGCCGGACGATCCGGCGGACTTGACCACCTGGCAACGGATGGGCTTTGGCCCAGCCGGCTCGGGCATCCAACGAAGGGTGACGGCGGCGGGGATCGCCACGCGTCCGTCCCGATGAACATCCAGGCCGAGCAGCGCGAGCGCGCCGGCCTGCCAAACAACTGAGAACGCAAGGAGTCAACGTGGGCAAGAACGTCGCCGTCTTCGTGGATGTGGCGAACATCTTTTTTGCGGCCAAGGCCGCCGGCGTGGACATCGATTACGTCACGCTCCTCAGATCGGCCACCGCCGGCCGCGATCTCGTGCGTGCCTACGCCTATACGGGACTGGATCCGGACAATGAGAACCAGCGCAACTTCCATGACTTCCTGAGGCGCAGCAACTACAAGGTCGTCAGCAAGGACATCCGCAAGTACGGCGATGGCAAGGTCAAGGCCAATCTCGACATCGAGCTGGTCGTCGACATGATGAAGACGGCCCGCAACCTGGACATCGCGATCGTCGTGTCCGGCGACGGCGACTTCGCTCCCGCGATCCGGGCGGTCCAGGAGCAGGGCGTCCGGGTCGAGGTCATCAGCTTCCGCGGCAACACGAGCTCCGACCTGATTGACGTGGCCGACCTGTTCACCGATATCGTGCAACTGGCGCGCGTCGAGAAGGGCACGCGGTCCGGCCGGCGGGTGGCCGAGGACGATGCCGATCTGTCGATGACCGAGGTGCCGGACAAGCTGACCGAGGGGAGCGGCGCCGGGCGTGGCGGTCGCGGGCGTGGCCGCGGTCGAGGCCGTGAGGACGAGCCCATCGCCATCACCCGTGGCCGCGGCCGGGGACGGCCAGCTCTCGTCTCGATCGTTGGGGCCGGCGCGGCCGGTCCGGCCGGCGGCAGTGCAGGCATGGTGGCCATGCCCGGTGAGCGGCTGGCGCGTGTCGGCGGTGGCCTGACCGAGGCGGACCTTGCGGCCGCCGAGGTCTTCACCCTGGACGTTCCGTCCGGCGCCGAGGCCGGCGCTGCGCATGCTGCCGAGCCGATTGACGGTCGGATCGAGGATGGCGAGGTGCGCCGACGCCGACGCCGTGGGGGACGAGGCCGCGGCCGAGGACGCGGGCGAGCCGAGGACAACCAGGAGGCCCTGGTCGACGCGGCGCTGGCCGAAGCGGCGCAGGCCGAAGCGGAGGAGGCCGAGGGCGCGCAAGTCGTGGCCGCGCCACGGTCTGTCGGTACGCCGCCGACGCCCGGGCGGGAGATCGCCGATGACGAGGAGGATCTCGTTCCAGTGCGGCGTGCCCCGCGGCCAACTCCGTTCGGGTCCGTCTGGGATTCGCAGCTCGGGACGCCGACCGCATCCGCTCCAGCATCGCCCTCACCGCTCGGCGACGACGAGGACTTCGATGAGCCGGAGATTCCCGAGTACCTGATCGCCGAACAGCGTCGCGGTGCGGGCCGCGGTGGGGCCGGAGG
>JBKKDW010000040.1:0-4321 GCA_046708025.1 Candidatus Limnocylindrales bacterium | reverse complement strand
CCAAGAGCGCGACGACCCTCGACCATATCAGCGGCGGCCGGGCGATTCTCGGGGTCGGCGGCGCCTGGATGGAACTGGAGCACCAGGCCCATGGCATCGAGTTCGGAAGAGGCTTCGGCCAGCGCCTGGACTGGCTCGACGAATCCGTCGCCGCCGTGCGCGCGGTGCTGGATGGACAATCGGTCACGTCGAAGCCGGGCGGCCGCTACGCCTTCGCTGATCTGCGACATAATCCCGCGCCGGTGCAGCAGCGCCTGCCGATCATGATCGGTGGCAGCGGCGAGAAGAAGACGCTCCGAACCGTCGCCCGCTACGCGGACATGTGGAATGCCATGGGACCTGTGGACGTGATGGCCCACAAGATCGACGTCCTGCGCCGCCATTGCGATGAGGTCGGGCGTGACATTGCGGAAATCGAGTTCACGCTCGGGATCAAGGCGACGATCCGCGATTCCGAGGCGGAGGCGGACCGGGTCTGGAAGGCGGCGATGGAGCACAACCGGACGCCGCTCGCCGACGTGGCCGACGACGACACGTTCTGGAACGGCACGGCCGATATGCTGGCGGAGAAACTCGCGCCGTACGTCGATCTTGGCTTCCGGACAGTCATCTCGGAGCAGCCGGCCCCGTACGATGTCGAGACGTTCGAGCGGCTCATTGGCGAGGTCAAGCCGCTGGTCGACGCCGGCTGATCTCACTCGGCGGCTTCGGCTAGGGTTCAGCCATGACCACAGCGAGCCCGCGCGCCCCCGGCGCGACCGTCGAATTCGAACACGTTAGCAAGCACTACGAAGCACGGACCAAGGGCACGCCCGGCGCGGTCAACGACCTGTCGCTGCAGGTCCCGGCCGGCAAGATCTGCGTGCTGGTCGGCCCGTCGGGCTGCGGCAAGACCACGTCGCTCAAGATGGTCAACCGTCTGATCGAGCCATCGGGCGGCCGGATCATGCTGGACGGGGTGGACACGGCCAGCCGCGACGTGACCGAGCTGAGGCGGGGCATCGGCTACGTCATCCAGCAGGTCGGCCTCTTTCCGCACCAGACGATCGGCGAGAACGTCGTGGTCGTGCCGCGCCTCCTTGGCTGGGCACCGGCCCGCCGCCGGGAACGGGCCGAGGAGCTGCTCGCTCTCGTCGGCCTCGACCCGGCTCGCTACAAGGCCCGTTATCCGAGCCAGCTGTCGGGTGGCGAACGCCAGCGGGTCGGGGTCGCCCGAGCGCTTGCCGCCGACCCGCCGGTCATGCTCATGGACGAGCCGTTCGGGGCGGTCGATCCGATCGTCCGCGACCGCCTGCAGAACGAGTTCCTGCGCCTCCAGGAGGAGCTGGCGAAGACGATCCTGTTCGTGACCCATGACATCGATGAGGCGATCAAGATGGGCGACCTGGTCGCGGTCATGAAGGCGGGCGGGCACCTCGCCCAGTACGGCCCGCCGTCCGAGATCCTGGCGGCGCCCGCCGACGACTTCGTGGCCCGCTTCGTCGGTGCGGATCGAGGCCTCAAGCGGCTGTCGCTCAGCCGGGTCGGGGACCTGGAGCTTCGAGCTCCGGTGACGGCCCAGCCCGGTGACGAGGCGGCCGAGGCCCGTCGCCGGATCGACGACGTGCTCCCCTACCTGCTCCTGCTCGACGAGGCACGTCGACCTATCGGCTGGATCCGGCGCGAGGACGTGCCGGCCAGCGGTCCCCTGACGGAGGCCCTGGCGACCCCGATGTCGCCGCTCTTCAACCGGCGCGCGACACTCAAGGACGCCCTGTCGCTGCTGCTCGATTCGGACGTGCAGACCGGGATCGTGGTCGATCGTCATGGCGCGACCCTGGGCGTGGTGACGGCCAACATGATCGCCGAGCGGATGCGTGGCGGGGAGCACGTCGTGGCTGGCGATCCCTATCCGGCCGACGAACCCGAACCGGGGTCGGAGCCAGGATCGGAGCCTTCGGAGCCGTGAACTGGACCTGGATCTCGGGCAACCTCGGAGCGATTGCCGATGCGGCGTTCGATCACGTCATCCTGACTGGCCTCGCGGTCGGGATCGGCTTCGCGATCTCGCTCGTTTTCGCGTTGTTGATCCATCGAAATCGCCGTTTCTACGGGCCGATCAGCGGCGTGACCGGCGTGCTGTACACGATCCCGAGCCTGGCCCTGTTCGGGATCCTCGTCCCGATCACCGGGCTGAGCCTGCTCACCGCCGAGATCGGCCTGATCAGCTACACCCTGTTGATCCTCACCCGCCACATCGTGGCCGGGCTCGATGGCGTCCCGAGCGACATTGATGAGGCGGCCATCGGGATGGGCTACGACTCGCGCGGACGACTGCTCCGGGTCGACCTGCCGCTGGCGATACCGTTGATCGTGGCCGGCCTCCGCGTGGCCACGGTCACGACCATCGGCCTGGTCATGGTCACCGCGCTCATCGGCGAGGGCGGGTTGGGACAGCAGATGCTGCGCGGCTTCAACTTTCGCAACTACACCGCGGTCTACGTCGGGGCCATCGTCACGGTCGGGATCGCGGTCGTGGCCCACCTGGCCCTGCTTGCGGTCGGCCGCCTGACCACCCCGTGGACCAGGCTGCGCTGAGATGGAGCTGCTCGGCGAGGTCCTGGCCTGGTTCACTGATCCGGCCAATTGGACGGGCCGGCCCGGGATCCCGAACCGCACCTTCGAGCACGTCTGGCTGTCCGGCCTGACCGTCCTGGTCGGCGCGGCAATCGCATTGCCGATCGGGATGGCCATCGGCCACACCGGCCGAGGTGCATTCCTGGCCGTGAGCGTGGCCAACCTGGGCCGCGCGCTGCCCTCGTACTCGTTGCTGCTGATCTTCTTCACCTTCTTCGGCGTCGGGTTTGCGACGGCCTTCCCCGCCCTCCTGGTCCTCACCATCCCGCCGATCCTGACCAGCACCTATGTCGGGGTGAAGGAGGTCGACCGGGACATGGTCGAGGCGGGGCGCGGGATGGGCATGACCGAATTTCAGCTCCTGCGCCGGGTGGAGCTTCCGATGGCCCTGCCGGTCATGCTCGCCGGTGTCCGGATCGCCGCCGTCCAGGTCGTGGCCACGGCCACCCTGGCGGCCCTGGTTGGTGGCGGCGCACTGGGCCGCTTCATCGTGGACGGGTTCGGGCTCCAGCAGGATGACCAGCTCGTCGGCGGCGCCATCCTCGTGGCGGTCCTGGCCCTCGCGACGGAGCGATCGTTCACGCTGCTGGAGCGCCGGCTGGTCTCGCCCGGCCTGCGCGCGGCCAGCGCGGGGGTGCCGCTGTCGGCACGGCCCCGGCCCATGCTGGAGATGGGCGGCTGACACCGGAGCGAACGGTCCACGGTCCGTCTGTCACCGTCCGTTCATGGCGCCGCTGGTATAGTCCCGACCTGTCTCGGGGTGCCGTTGCCTGACGGTGCGGGGAGACAACCAACAAGGAGGACCCATGCGGAGGATCCGCACAGCGACTCTCGGGGCGACGCTGCTGGCACTGTTGGTCGGTGCCTGCACGTCGGGTGGGAGTGGCTCAAGCGCACCATCAGCGGCGACGAGCGCCGGCCCGCCCATCGCCTCCACGCTCGTCCTCGGCGGCCCGCCCGAGTGCCCGGAGCGGCCGTTCTGCCTGCTCGGCCTGCAGGAGACCTATGGCCTCGAGTTCAAGGAGTTCACGCCCCTCGACGCCGGCGGACCGCTGACGGTCCAGGCGTTGACCGGCGGCCAGATCCAGGTCGGCCTCCTGTTCACCTCGGATCCGGCCATCGCCGTAAACGGCTTCGTCCTGCTCCAGGATGACAAGCAGCTGCAGCTGGCCGACAACCTCATCCCGGTCGTCCGCAAGGAGGTCGCCGACGCAAATCCGCTCATCGCCGAGGCCCTGAACGCGGTCATCGCCAAGCTGAGCCAGGCCGAGCTGACCGAGCTCAACAAGGCGGTCACGGTCGATCTGACGTCGACCCCCGACGTTGCCAAGGCCTGGCTGGCCAAGGTCGCCATCCCGGCGCCGGGCGGAGGCAGCGGCAACATCGTCGTCGGTTCGACCAACTTCTACGAGCAGGAAGTGCTCGGCGAGATCTTCGCCCAGGCCCTGGAGGCCAACGGCTTCACGGTCGAGCGGAAGTTCCAGCTGGGCAATCGTGAGATCGTCTTCCCGGCGCTCGAGTCGGGCGAGATCGACGTCCTCGCGGAATACGCCGCGACGGCCCTCGAGTTCGTCAATGGCGGCGCCGGCCAGGCGACCACCGACCCTGCCGCGACGTCGGCGGCCTTCGCCACCGCCCTCGAGGCCAAGGGCCTGGTTGCCCTCGACTACGCCGAGGCAACGGACCAGAACGGCTTCGTCGTCAC
>JBKKDW010000039.1:0-4919 GCA_046708025.1 Candidatus Limnocylindrales bacterium | reverse complement strand
CGTCGTCGATCGGCCGTCCGCTGGTTGCCAACGCAGCGGTCAGCGCCGAGGTCGTCCGCCAGATCCGGGGCGAGAAGCTGATTTCGTTCAAGTACCGCCCCAAAGCCCGCAGCCGGGTCAAGAAGGGCCATCGCCAGGAGCTCACGGTGCTCCGAATCAGCGACATCACCCTGGATGGCAAGAGCGCCGCTTCATCGGCCAGGAAGGCCCAGGACGACGCCAGGACCGAGCGCCAGCGGCTGGAGGACGCGGCCGCGGCTCAGGCTGCCGTGGACGCCAAGCTGGCGGCAACCCTGGCCGCGCGAGCGGATGCGCCGACTGTACCGGCCAGGACCGCGCCGGCCGAGGTCGCGCCGGCCGACACCGCAACCAAGCCCACGGCCGCCAAGGCAACGGCCGCCAAGCCGACGGCCGCCAAGCCGACGGCCACCAAGCCGACGGCCACCAAGCCGACGGCCGCCAAGCCGACGGCCGCCAAGCCCACCGCGGCAAAGGCAACGGCCGCCAAGCCGACCCCAGCCACGGTCAAGGCCGAACCCAAGCCCACGACCACCGCCGCCGAGGTTCCGAAGCGCGGCCGCGCCAAGGCCGCCCCGGCCAAACCCCCGGCCGACGGCTCGGCGAAAGCTGATCCAGCCAAGCGCAGCCGCGCGACCAGGAAGGACGAATAGACAAGATGGCCCACAAGAAGGCTGGCGGCAGCGTCAAGAACGGCCGCGACAGCGTCGGCCAGCGACTCGGTGTCAAGGCTGGCGACGGCCAGTTCGTGACGGCCGGTTCGATCATCGTCCGACAACGCGGGATGACCTTTCTGGCCGGGCCCGGCACGGGCCTGGGCAAGGACTACACGGTCTTTGCGACGGTCGGTGGCAAGGTCAGATTCGAGCACGCCACCAGGTCCAAGAAACGGATCAGGGTCGAGGCTGCCGAGACGGCGGCTCCCGGCGCCTGAGCCTCCCGCACATAGCCGGCGACCACCGGCTGGGCGATCGCCCGGCACGGACGGCGCCGGAGGAGAACGACACGTGAAGCCCGACATCCACCCGAAATATCACCAGTCCAAGGTCCACTGCGGATCCTGCGGGACCGAATGGACGGTCGGTTCGACGCGCGCCGAGTTGCGCGTCGACGTGTGCGCCAATTGCCACCCATTCTTCACCGGAACCCAGAACATCATCGACACAGCCGGCCAGGTCGAGCGCTTCCAGAAGCGCCTGGAGCGCCAGGTCAGAAGCTAGTTCGGACGCCCATGCCCAGCTACGCCTACGGCGGCCAGGCCCTCATCGAGGGCGTCCTGATGCGCGGGCGGGACGCGATCGCCGTCGCCCTGCGCCACCCGGACGGGCACATCGTGTACGCCACCGAGCGCCTGGATTCCGGGTTCCACGGGACCCGCGGGTCGAAGTGGCCGTTCGTGCGCGGCCTGGTCGTCCTGTACGAGACCCTGGTCGTGGGCACCCGCTGGCTCGTGCGTAGCGCGAACGTGCAGGCGCAGGAGGAAGGCGTGGAGCTCGGCAAGGGCTCGATCGTCCTGATGCTCGGACTGACCCTGCTGGCCGGCATCGGGATCTTCTTCCTGCTCCCGCTTTTCATCGCGTCGGTCACGACCGCGAACGTGGAGAACGGGCTTGTCCAGCACCTCGTCGAGGGCCTCGTCCGGGTCGGCATCTTCCTCGGCTATCTCGCCCTCATCGGCCGTGCCCCGGACATCGCCCGGGTGTTCCAGTACCACGGCGCCGAGCACATGACGATCCATGCCCTCGAAGCAGGCGATCCGTTGACCGTCGCCGAGGTCCGCAAGTACCCAACTGCCCACCAGCGCTGCGGCACCGAGTTCCTGGTCGTGGTCATCCTCCTCTCGATCGTGGCCTTCTCGCTGGTCGGCCGGCAGGAACCGCTGGTGATGGTCGGCAGTCGGGTCGTGCTCATCCCGGTCATGGCGTCGATCGGCTACGAGATCCTGCGGTTCGGCGCGCGCCACCGGGCGAACCCCCTGGTCAAGGTGCTCCTCTACCCGGGCCTGCTCGTCCAGATGATCACGACCAAGCGACCGACCGACGACATGATCGAAGTCGCCATCGTCTCGATGGAGCAGGCCCTGGTGGCGGATGGCGAGAGCATCCCGGGTGGCTCGGCGGACTTCCCGCGTGAGCCGCTCCGGTTCGAGCCTCCAGTTGCGGCCACGGCCCCGGCCGCACCGATCGAGCCGCCGCCAGGGTCGTGAGCGACCTCGACGCCAAGCTGGCCGAGGTCGCACGCCAATACGACGATCTCCAGGCCGAGCTGGCCCGGCCGGAAACGTCGAGCGACCCGTCCGAGCTGCGCCGGCTTGGCCAGGAGCTGGCTCGCCTCGAGCCGGCCGTTGAGGCATTCCGACGCCTGGAGGCGACCCGGGCCGAGCTCCGCGGCGCCCGTGAGCTGCGCGGTTCAGCTGATGCCGGCGACGAGCTGCGGGCGATGGCGCGCGATGAGATCGATCGCCTGGAGGCCGACGAAACCCGGCTGCTCGAAGAGCTGAAGGTCCTGCTCCTGCCGCGCGACCCGAACGACGACCGCGACGTGATCCTGGAAATCCGGGCCGGCGCCGGGGGCGGCGAGGCCGCCCTGTTCGCCGCCGAGCTCTACCGGATGTACGTCCGTTATGCCGAGCGCCACCGCTTCACGCCCGAGCTGCTCAGCCTCAACGAGACCGGGATCGGCGGGATCAAGGAGGCGATCATCCAGGTCCACGGCGATGGCGCCTACAGCCGCCTGAAGTTCGAGGGCGGGGTCCACCGGGTCCAGCGCATTCCCGCGACGGAGTCCTCGGGGCGGATCCACACCTCGACCGTCACGGTCGTGGTGATGCCCGAGGTGGACGAGGTCGAGATCGAGATCGACGAGGAGCGCGATCTGCGGATCGACGTCAAGCGCTCGTCCGGGCCGGGCGGCCAGTCCGTCAACACGACCGATTCAGCGGTGCGCATAACCCACCTCCCGACCGGCCTGGTGGTCGAGATCCAGGACGAGAAGAGCCAGCACAAGAACAAGGCCAAGGCGCTGGCGGTGCTCCGGTCGCGCCTGTTCGATCTCCAGCTCCAGAAGCAGCGCGAGGCGGACTCGGCCGCCCGTCGCACGATGGTCGGGTCGGGCGATCGCTCGGACAAGATCCGGACCTACAACTTCCCGCAGGATCGGGTGACCGATCATCGGATCGGCAAGACCGTCCACAACCTGCCCGGCGTCATCGACGGGGACCTTGACGACATGATCGACGCGCTGGTGATGGCCGACCAGGCCGACCGGCTGTCGACCCTGACCAACGGTGACGGATCTGGCCGCGGTTGAGTCCGTGACCGGGGCATGAGCGAGACGACGAGCGTGCTGCTGCGCGAGGGAGTCGACCGCCTGCGTCAGGCTGGTTCCGAGACCGCCCGCCTCGACGCCGACCTGCTGCTGGGGGACGCGCTGGGTGTCGGCCGGACCGTGATCCTGGCCCATCCGGAGGCTCCGGTCGGGGCGGACGCCGCTGCACGTTACCGGGCCGGAATCGAACGGCGGGCCGCTGGCGAGCCGGTCGCCTACATCCGGGGCACGAAGGAATTCTTCGGCTTGGCCTTCGCGGTCGACGGGCGGGCGCTCATTCCGCGCCCGGAGACCGAGCGGCTGGTGGAGCTAGCTGAAGCTGAGGTACGGCGCCGGCTGGTTGCCGATTCCGGCGCCGCGAGTCCAGGGCGAGTTCGAATCGTCGACGTCGGGACGGGCAGCGGCGCCGTGGTGATCGCCCTCGCCGTCTCGCTCCGCCTGCGCCGTGCGCTGGCCGCAGTCGAGCTCGTGGCGCTCGACCTGTCCGGTGAGGCGCTCGAGCTTGCCCGCGAGAATGCCGTGGGCCACGCGGTGGCCGACGCCATCGAGTTCGAGCAGGCCGACCTGCTCACGACCATGCACGGCGCGGTGCGCCCGCCGTTCGACCTGGTGCTCGCGAATCTGCCCTACATTCGGCACGATGCCATGGCCGGGTTGGCGGTTGCGGCGTCGTTTGAGCCCGCCATCGCGCTCGACGGCGGCGTCGACGGTCTGGCCGTCATGGAGCGCCTGCTGGCTGCCTTGCCTGATGACCTTGCTGACGGCGGCCTCGCCCTGCTGGAGATCGGTGCGGATCAGGCTGATGCGATCGTCGACGCGTGCGACCGCGTGCTGCCGGGCTGGCGCTGCACCGTCGAGGTGGACCTGGCCGGCCTGCCCAGGGTGGCCCGCATCACACGAAGCTGAGCCGGCGCGCCATGACGCCGGGTCGGGCATCATCGTCGGGTGCCCAACCTCCGCTCGCCGCAGCCGATCCTGCCCATCGAGCTCATCGCGCTCGATATCGACGGCACGCTCATCGGTGATGACCTGGTCATTGGGCCAGACACCCTTGCGGCAGTGCGGGCCGCGCTCTCGCGGAGCGTGCTCGTGAGCATCGTCACCGGCCGGATGGTCTCGAGCGCGATGCGCTTCGCCCTCGAGCTGGGTCTGACCGCACCGGTCATCGGCTACCAGGGCGGCCTCATCCGATCGATGCCGGAGACGGGTTCCAGGCGGCTCGGCAGGCTGCTGCACCATCGCCCCATTCCGGCCAGGGTCGCTCGCGAGATCGTGGTCTGGACGCGCCAGCAGGGCCTCGACCCGCATCTCAATCACCTCGAGCGGTTCATCCTGCACGCCGACGATCCGAACGCGGAGGACTACAGCGCGTTCATGGGCGCTCGGGCCGAGCTGGTCGACGATCTTGCGCGCTCGATCCGCCATGCCGTCACGAAAGTCCTCGCGGTTGGTGAGCCACCGCGGCCGACGGAGTTGGCGCCGCTCGCGCGGGACCACTTCAAGGGCGTGGCCGACGTCACGATCAGCCACCCCAGGTTCCTGGAGTTCGTCGCCCCCGGCGTCTCCAAGGGCCG
>JBKKDW010000038.1:0-3624 GCA_046708025.1 Candidatus Limnocylindrales bacterium | reverse complement strand
GAGGCCGAGCCCTAAGTTGCCGGGGTGGCCGTGGCCGAGCCCGAAGTTGCCGCGGAGGCCGAGGCCGAGGTCGTCGCGTCGGCCGAGGTCGAGACTCAGGCAGCAGCAACCGCCACGGCTGAGGATGCCGACGAAGCTGCGGGTCCGGAGGCGCCTGTCGCGGAGGCTCCCGTCGACGAGACGGAGCCAGCCGAGCCCGCCGAGGCAACGACCAAGGCCTGACTCGGGACGCCGGCCACCGGGTCCGGCGGCCGTTGCGAATCCTTACCCTCGGACACTGCATCCGCGGGAGTCTGCCCAACGTTCATAGGTGTAGGAATACGAGCCTGGCAACAGGCGTGCAGGCGCCCAACGGCGTGCTAGCATGGCCGATGCGGCACGTTCGTGCCGCTGGCCAAAGGAACAGGCGTTCGACTCGATGGATCGCTTCGACAAATTCACCGACCGCGCTCGCAAGGTTCTGACTCTTGCTCAGGACGAAGCGCAGCGGTTCAACCACAACTACATCGGCACGGAGCATCTGCTCCTGGGCCTGGTCCGCGAGGGCGAGGGCGTTGCGGCGCGCGTTCTCGAGAACATGAACGTCGAGCTGGCCAAGGTCCGGACCGCGGTCGAGTTCATCATCGGCCGCGGCGATCGGCCGGTGGTCGGCGAGGTTGGCCTGACGCCGCGCGCCAAGCGGGTCATCGAGCTGGCCATCGACGAGGCCCGCCGGCTTGGCCACAACTACATCGGGACGGAGCACCTGCTCCTCGGTCTGGTCCGCGAAGGCGAAGGGATCGCGGCCGGCGTCCTGGAATCGCTCGGCGTCAACCTCGACAAGGTCCGCCACGAGGTCATCCGGGTCCTGTCCCAGAGTTCATCCGCGGGTCCGACGCCGGAGACCAAGCGCGCCAGCAAAACCCCGACCGTGGATCAGCTCGGGATCAACCTCACCGACGCGGCCCGGGCCGGCAAGCTGGACCCGGTCATCGGGCGCGAGAAGGAGATCGACCGGGTCATCCAGATCCTGTCCCGCCGAACGAAGAACAATCCGGCCCTGATCGGCGAGCCGGGCGTCGGCAAGACCGCCATCGCCGAGGGCCTCGCCCACCGCATCGTGGCCGGTGACGTCCCCGAGACGCTGCTCAACAAGCGAGTGCTGACCCTCGACATCGGATCGCTGGTGGCCGGCACGAAGTACCGCGGCGAGTTCGAGGAGCGGCTCAAGAAGATCATCGAGGAGCTGCGCAACACGAACGACGCCGTCCTGTTCATCGACGAGCTCCACACCCTCGTCGGAGCTGGCGCGGCCGAGGGCGCGATCGACGCCGCCAATATCCTCAAGCCACCGCTCTCGCGGGGCGAGCTCCAGTGCATCGGGGCGACCACGCTCGACGAGTACCGCAAGTACATCGAGCGCGACGCGGCCCTTGAGCGCCGCTTCCAGCCGGTGATGGTGGAGGAGCCCACGCTCGAGCAGAGCATCGACATCCTGATGGGCATCCGCGAGCGCTACGAGCAGCACCACAAGGTGACCATCACCGACGACGCCGTGCGCGCCGCCGTGGACCTGTCCACCCGCTACATCACGGATCGCCACCTGCCGGACAAGGCGATCGACCTGATCGATGAGGCCGCCTCGCGAGTCCGCCTGCGCCATTCGTCGGCGCCGCCCGCCTTGCGCGAGGCGCAGAAGGATCTCGAGCGGATCTCCAAGGAGAAGGACGCCGCGATCAACAACCAGGAGTACGAACAGGCGGCGACGCTGCGGGAGGCCGAGGCTACCGCGCGCGAATCGGCCGACACCCTGCGCGCCGAGTGGCAGTCGCAGATCTCCGGCGACCAGCCGACCGTGGACGAGGAAGAGATCGCCCAGGTGGTCGCGATGTGGACGGGCATTCCCGTCACCCGGATCGCCCAGGAGGAGTCGCAGCGGCTGCTCCACATGGAAGAGGCCCTCCACGGTCGTGTGATCGGCCAGGACGAGGCCATCGGGATCGTTTCCAAGGCCGTCCGCCGGGCCCGGGCCGGGCTCAAGGATCCAAAGCGCCCGATCGGCTCGTTCATCTTCCTGGGCCCGACCGGGGTGGGCAAGACGGAGCTGGCCAAGGCCCTCGCCGAGTTCATGTTCGGCAGCGAGGACGCCCTGATCAAGATCGACATGAGCGAGTTCATGGAGCGCCACAACGTCAGCCGCCTGGTCGGCGCGCCTCCCGGCTACGTTGGTTTCGACGAGGGCGGCCAGTTGACCGAGGCCGTTCGACGCAAGAGCTACGCGGTGGTCCTGCTCGATGAGGTCGAGAAGGCCCATCCCGAGGTGTTCAACATCCTGCTCCAGATCCTGGAGGACGGGCATCTATCGGACGCCAAGGGACGCCGGGTCGACTTCCGCAACTGCATCATCGTGATGACCTCCAACCTGGGCGCGAAGCAGCTCCAGACAAACTCGAGCCTCGGATTCCGGGTGCAGGGCGAGACAGACGCCGCGCGATCGGAGATCTCACACGAGCTGATGAAGGAGAAGGTCGCCGCCGAGCTCAAGCAGAACTTCCGACCGGAATTCCTCAACCGGATTGACGCGACGGTCGTCTTCCGCTCGCTGACGGTCGAGGAGATCGCCCAGATCGTGGACCTGATGCTTGCCCGGGTGCGCGACCAGTTGCGCGCCCAGCAGATGCACCTGGAGGTCACCCAAGCCGCCAAGGAGCACATCATCAAGCTGGGCTACGACGTGGCCTACGGTGCTCGGCCGCTTCGCCGGGTGATCCAGAACATGGTCGAGGATGTCCTGGCCGAGCAGCTCCTGCTGGGGACGTACGAACCCGGTTCGAACATCATCGTCGACAAGGATCCCGAAGCCGGCCTGGACATTCGTCTCGCCGAACCACGGACTGCGGTCGAAGCGCGGTGATCCGCGCCACCAAGCTGAAGGCCTAGCCATGGCGCGGCCGCAGAGCCGCTTCATATGCCAGCGCTGCGCGGAGTCGTTTCTGCGTTGGGAAGGTCAATGCCGGGCATGCGGCGAGTGGAACAGCCTGGTCGAGACGATCGTTCGCGAGCCGTCTCGCTCCGAGCGGTCGGCCGAACGTGGAATCGCCGGGGCCGCGCTGCCGTCGGGCCTCGCGGACATCTCGGCGGCGGACTTGCCCCGGCTGAAACTCGGCATTGGCGAGCTTGATCGGGTACTCGGCGGTGGCCTGGTCCCGGGCTCCCTTGTCCTGGTGGGTGGCGAGCCCGGGATCGGCAAGTCGACCCTCCTGCTCCAGGCTGCCGCCGGGCTGGCGCGCGGGTCCGCCGGCGGAGCCGGCGTCCTGTATGCCTCCGGGGAGGAGTCGCCCGGTCAGATCCGCCTGCGCGCCTCCCGCCTCGGCCTCCTTGGCGGTGCATCCGGTGAGCTGATCCAGGTCCTGGCCGAGCATGATGTCGGTCGCATCGCGGAGTTCGCCCGAAGCGCGCGACCGGCGCTCGTCATCGTCGACTCGATCCAGACGGCGACCGTTGAGGAATTGGAGGGCGCCGCCGGCAGCGTCGGACAGGTTCGCGAGTCGGCGCTGCGCCTGATGGCGCTGGCCAAGGGTGACGGGATCGCGGTGATCCTCGTCGGGCATGTGACCAAGGATGGCTCCATCGCCGGGCCAAAGA
>JBKKDW010000037.1:0-10174 GCA_046708025.1 Candidatus Limnocylindrales bacterium | reverse complement strand
GGGCAGACCAGGGTGTTCGGCCGTGACATGAACGAGTTGTGGAGCATCGACAGCAGGTACGGGAAGTCGATCCCGCGCGGGTCGCGGAAGCGGATGACCAGGAAGCTCTCGTCCAATCTCGGGATGTAGCGGGCGATGAACGGATTCGAGGTGTCGACCACCGGCACGCGCTGGAAGTTGACGTGGGTCCGGGCGAACTGCGGGCAGATGTAGTGCACGTAGTCGTGCATCCGGCGCAGGATCGTGTCGGTCACCGCCTCGGTCGAGTAGCCCCGCCCGGCCTTGTCGCGATGCAGCTTCTGGATCCATTCCAGGTTGATCACCGGGACCACGCCGACGAGCAGGTCGACGTGCTTGGCAATGTCGACGTCGTCGGTCTTCACCGCCCCGTGCAGGCCCTCGTAGAACAGCAGGTCGGTCTCCTCGGCGACTTCCTCCCACGGCGTGAACGTGCCCTGCTCCTGGGCATAGGGAGCCGCCTCGGCCTCGGAGTGCAGGTACTTGCGGGTGCGTCCGCGGCCGTCCGCCGCATAGTGGCGAAAGAGCGTCTCGAGCTCCTCGAACAGGTTCGCCTCCGCCCCAAAATGGCTGAACTGGTGGTTGCCCCGGGCCGTCTCCTCGTCCAGCTTGTTGGCCATCTCGGCCCGGTCGTAGCGATGGAAGGCGTCACCCTCGACAAACGCCCCACTAACGTGCTCACGTCGAAAGATCTGCTGGAACGTCTCCGAAACCGAGGTGGTGCCGGCGCCGGAGGAACCAGTGATCGCGATGATCGGGTGCGCCTTCGACACGTGGGCCTCCTACGAGGCGTCGCGGAACAGGCCGCGCGAGGCGAAGAGCGGTGCGTCATACGGCCGTTCGTTGAAGTCACGGTGATATTGCTCGATCCGCTCCACCTCGCTGCGGGCACCAAAGACGAACCCGGTCCGTTCGTGGAGCCGCTCGGGCGTCACCTCCAGGACCGACCCGAACCCGGTGCTCGCGCGGCCGCCTGCCTGCTCGATGATCAGGCCGATCGGATTCGCCTCGTACAGCAGGCGCAGCTTGCCGCTGCGCCCGAGCTCGCGATCGTCGCGTGGATAGAGGAACACGCCACCGCGCAACAGGATGCGGTGCGCCTCGGCGACCAGTGAAGCGATCCAGCGCATGTTGAAGTCCTTGCCGCGCGGTCCGCTCCGACCGGCCAGGCACTCGTCCACGTAGCGCTTGACCGCTGGCTCCCAGAATCGGCTGTTCGACGAGTTGATGGCGAACTCGCTGGTCTGATCGGGTACCCGCAGGTCCGGGTGGGTCAGGACGAACTCGCCGATCTCGCGATCGAGGGTGAATCCATGGGTCCCCCGTCCAAAGGTGAGCACGAGCATCGTGGTTGGCCCGTAGATCGCATAGCCGGCGCACACCTGGCGAACCCCGGGCTGGAGGAACGAGCGGGCGTCAGGTTCGACGACGTCGTCTGGACAGACCAGGACCGAGAAAATGGACCCAACCGACACGTTTACGTCGATATTCGAGGAGCCGTCGAGCGGATCGAAGGACAGCAGGTAGCGGCCGCGTGGGAACTCGGGCGGAATCAGATAGGGCTCCTCCATCTCCTCGGAGACCATCGCCGCCAGGTGTCCGCCCCATTCGTTGGTTCTCAGGAAGATGTCATTGGCGACCACGTCCAGCCTGGCCTGGTCTTCGCCCTGGACGTTGATCGTGCCCGCCTTTCCCTGGGCGCCCGCAAGCGCACCCTTGCCCACGATGTTGGCGATCCGCTTGCAGGCCAGCCGGACGTCATTCACCAGCGCCGTGAAGTTGCCGGTCGCCTGCGGAAAGTGCCGCTGCTCACCGATGATGAACTCGGTCAGGGTCTTCTCGCGTGCCGCCGCCTCCCGCTGGCCGCCTGTCTCCAGCATCAGGGCTTGTCCGCCCCGTCGCCGGCAAAGACCCGGCTCATCCGGATGTCGTCGGCCTCGATCGTCATCAGGTCCTCGCGATCGAGGGGCGCTCCGCGCCGCGCCACCAGCCGGCTGGCCTGGCGCAGCCTGGCCCGGTCGAGCGCGTTGCGAATGGATCGCGCGTTGGCGAAGTTGGGCCGGCGCTGACGCCGCTCGATGTACTCGATCAGGGCCTTCGTCGCGCCATCCGACAACTGGTACTGCATCTGCGCCAGCATCAGGCGGGCGATGGCCAGCAGCTCGACCGAGCCATAGTCGGGAAAATCGACGTGATGAGCAACCCGCGAGCTCATGCCCGGGTTGCTCGCGAAGAAGCTCTCCATCCGATCCTTGTAGCCGGCCAGGATCACCACCAGGTCGTCCCGCTGGTTCTCCATGACCTGGAGCAGGATCTCGATCGCTTCCTGGCCGTAGTCGCGCTCGTTCTCCGGGCGGTGCAGGAAGTAGGCCTCGTCGATGAACAGCACGCCACCCATCGCCCGCTTCAGGACCTCCTTGGTCTTGGGCGCCGTGTGGCCGATGAACTGGCCGACGAGGTCGTCACGGGTCACCGCGACCAGGTGGCCTTTGCGCACGAATCCCAGCACGTGCAGGATCTCGGCCATGCGCACCGCGACCGTCGTCTTGCCCGTGCCCGGGTTGCCCGTGAAGCTCATGTGGAGCGACGGCGGGCCTGCCGACAGGCCCACCTGCATGCGCAGCTTCTCGACCAGGAGGAGCGAGGCGATTTCGCGGATCCGGGTCTTGACCGGTGCTAGGCCGACCAGCTCCCGGTCGAGGGTGGCCAGCAGCGACTCGACGTTCGAATCGGCGAGAACGGCGGGCAGATCGAGTGGTGGATCGTCACGAGTGTCCACCATCGTCACGTGTAGCGCTCGCCCTCGGGGCGGTCGGTGGCGTAGGACCGGATCGTGTAGCGGATGTTGCGTCCGGCCGCCTCCTCGCGGATCAACTCGAACCCGGGTTCGCGGGCCGGGCGGTTGACGATGAACGACAGGCGGAGCGACTCGACCCCTCGCGTCGCGTCGAAGGCGTTGAGCTTGATGTACTGATCCGCGAAGGTCCTGCGCGCTGCCTCGAGCTCCATCATCACGCCGGCGGCATCGTGCAGGTCGAACATCGGCGGACCGAACATCTCCCAATAGGTATTGCGCGGATGGGGATCGTCGGTGTACTCGATCGACAGCGCCCAGCCCTCGCCCAGGCAGTACTCGATCTGTCTCCGGATCTGGTCGTCGGTCAACTCGGGCAGGAAGGAGAATGTCCCCTGGGTGATCTTCATGGTGGCGCTCCTCAGGTCGGAGTCGCGGTTGGCACGAAGTCGGGCGTGTCCGTGCTCGCGTAGTCAAACGTGATCTCGCCCCATGTGTCGAGGGCCGCCTTGAGCGGCAGACAGTCGCGCGCCGCAGTCGCCAGGATCTCGGGGCCTTCGTTCCAGATGTCACGGCCCTCGTTGCGGGCTAGGACCATCGCCTCAAGGGCGACCCGGTTCGCCGTCGCACCGGCCTGGATGCCCATTGGGTGGCCGATCGTCCCGCCGCCGAACTGGAGCACGACATCGTCGCCCAGGTAGGTCAGCAGTTGATGCATCTGACCGGCATGGATACCGCCCGAGGCCACCGGCATGACCTTGCGAAGACCGGCCCAGTCCTGATCGAAGTAGATCCCGCGCTGAAGGTCGACCGCGTTGAACGGCTCCCGCAGCACGTTGTAGAAGCCCTGGACCATGTTGGGGTCGCCTTCGAGCTTGCCCACCACAGTCCCGGCGTGGATGTGGTCGACGCCGGCCAGGCGCATCCACTTGGAGATGACCCGGAACGAGATGCCGTGGGCCTTCTGGCGGGTGTAGGTGCCGTGGCCCGCGCGGTGGAGGTGCAGGATCATGTCGTTCCGGCGCGACCACTTGGACATCGACTGGATGGCCGTGTAGCCGATCACCAGATCGATCATCACGACGACGCTGCCGAGCTCCTTGGCGAACTCCGCCCGCTCGTACATATCCTCCATGGTCGCGGCCGTGACGTTGAGGTAGTGGCCCTTGACCTCGCCAGTCGCGGCCGACGCACGATTGACCGCCTCCATGCAGAACAGGTAGCGGTCGCGCCAGTGCATGAACGGCTGGGAGTTGATGTTCTCGTCGTCCTTGGTGAAGTCGAGCCCACCCTTGAGTGCCTCATAGACGACGCGCCCGTAGTTCCTGCCCGACAGGCCCAGCTTCGGTTTCGTCGTCGCACCGAGCAGGGGCCGGCCGAACTTGTCGAGGCGTTCGCGCTCGACGATGATGCCCGTGGGCGGGCCATCGAACGTCGTGACGTAGGCCACCGGAAAGCGCATGTCCTCCAGGCGCAGCGCCTTGAGCGGCTTGAATCCGAAGACGTTACCGATGATCGACGCGCTCAGGTTCGAGATCGAGCCCGGTTCGAACAGGGCCAGATCGTAGGCGATATGGGCGAAGAACTGATCCGGCGCGCCGGGCACGGGCTCCACCTTGTAGGCCTTGGCGCGATACGTGTCGGCGGCGGTCAGGCGGTCCGTCCAGACCACCGTCCAGGTGGCCGTCGAAGATTCGCCGGCCACCGCCGCGGCCGCCTCCTGCGGATCGACGCCCTCCTGGGGGGTGATCCTGAACAGGGCCAGGATGTCCGTGTCCTTGGGCGCGTAGTCCGGATCCCAGTAGCCCATCTGGGCATACTTGAGCACGCCCGCCTTGTAGCGATCCGCCGCGTCGAGCGGCGCCGCCCGGTCAGCCACTGCCACCCTGGTGCTCCTTCTGCCGATTCGGAGTCCCGCCGCTACGAAGCGGCAAGACCCGCGTCACGAATGGCCTGGATCGCGCTTGCTCGCCCGGCCGGATGTCGATGGACGGCGGAGCCCGCCACGAGCGCGGTCGCGCCGTGCCGGACGAGGTCGCCGGCGACTTCGGCGGACACGCCGCCATCCACCTCGATGTCCGCCGCCGATCCGACCCGATCGAGCAGGGCGCGCGCCTCGCCGACTTTGTGGAGCATCGTCGGAATGAATGTCTGACCGCCCCAGCCCGGGTTAACCGTCATGATCAGGAGCAGATCGACCAGGTCGATCACGTTCAGGATGGCTTCGATTGGGGTCGACGGGTTGAGGGCGACGCCGGCCATGTGCCCGGCCGCCCGGATCTCGCCCAGGATCATGTGCAGGTGGCGCGTCGTTTCGGCATGAACGATCAGCACGTCGGCGCCGGCGTCCGCGAACGATCGCCACAGGCCCTCGGGATGGTCCACCATGAGATGCGCTTCGAACGGCAGGTCGGTCAACCCGCGAACGCTGCGAACGATGTCCGGGCCGTGGGTCAGACGAGGCACGAAGTGACCATCCATGACATCCCACTGCAGGCGATCGGCGCCGGCTTCGGCGAGCGCGGCAACCTCCTCGCCCAGCCTCGCGAAGTCCACATCCAGCATCGAAGGGACGATCGCCAGCCGGGTATCCTGCGTGGGCACATCGATGGGTCGCCGAACAACGGCGTCAATGCCGGTCACGTCGCCGAGCCTAATCTGAACAATCAATGAAGTCCAATGCATGTTCCTGATGTACCGTATAAGGGAGACGGATGGACACCCGGGCAAAGGACGACGAAGCGCGACTTTCCCCTGACCTGGGCCAGCTGGTCTCGGTCCACCAGCTTCGCCTCCTGACCGCGGTCATCGAACGGGGCGGGTTCTCGCGGGCCGCCGACTCGCTGGGTCTAAGCCAACCGGCGATCTCGCACCAGCTGAAGGCGCTATCGACGGCCGTTGGCATCCCCGTCCTGGAGGTGATCGGGCGGCGCGTCCAGCTCACCCAGGCCGGCCAGGTGTTGTACGACCACGCCAAGCGCATCCTCGACGAGTTCGAGGCTGCCGGCAGCGCCCTGGACCAGCTGCGCGGACTGCAGCGCGGCAGTCTGCGCCTGGCCGGCGACACGACGGTGGGGATCTACGTCCTGCCCGACCTCCTGGGCGCCTTCCGGCACGAACACCCCGGGGTCGAGGTGCGCCTTGGGGTCGACAATCGGCAGGGCCTGTACAACCGGCTGCTGGCCAACGAGGCCGACTTCGTGGTCAGCGGACGACCCTGGGAGAACCCGACGATCGCTCTCGTATCCAGGCCGTTCCTGGCCAATGCGCTCATCGCGATCGCCTCGCCACGCCACCGCCTGGCCGGTCGATCGCGGGTGACCCTGGCTCAACTGGCGGCCGAGCCGTTCATCGGCCGGGAGCCGGGATCCGGCACCCGCGACACGGCCGAGGAGGTGTTTCGCGCCGCCGGGCTATCCGTCAAGCCGGTCATGGAGCTGGCCAGCAACGGCGCGATCAAGCGCGCAGTGGCCCAGGATCTGGGTGTGTCGATCCTGTCCCGCTTTGCGACCGGCCTGGAGATCCAGATCGGCCACCTGGTGGAGCTACCGGTCGTCAGTTTTCCGCTGCGCCGTCAGTGGCATCTGATCTTTGCCCGTGACAAGCGCTTGGGCCCGGTCGATGAGGCGTTCCTGCGCTTCGTGGAAGATGGCCACTGGAAGGAGATGATCGGGCGGCCGATCAGCACGGACTGATCGCGCTCAGTGCCGATGCGATCCGCGCTGGCCAGCGACGAGCGTGGGAATCCGGCCGGACAGCCCCTCGCGAGCGACCCTGCGGGCGATCTGGGTGACCCGCTCCGTGGTAAAACCGAGATTCTCGAAGATCGGACCGGCTGGTGACGACGCCCCGAAATGATCGAGCCCGACGATCGCGCCTGCGTCGCCGACCCAGCGCTCCCAACCCAGCGACACTCCGATCTCGACGCTGACCCGCTTGCGCACATCGGGCGGCAGGACCGAGTCGCGGTAGGCCTGGTCCTGCGCCTCGAACAGCTCCCAGCATGGCAACGAGACGACGCGCGCGCGGATGCCCTCGGCTGCCAGTCCCTGCGCAGCCGCGAACGCCAGCTGGAGCTCGGAACCCGTGCCGATCAGGATGATCTCCGGCCCACCGCCCGGGGCATCCCACAGGACGTAACCGCCGCGCGCCACGCCCGCGCGCGCCCGTTCGGCGGTTCCGGCCAGCGTCTCCAGCTTCTGGCGGGTCAGGGCCAGCGCGACCGGGCCGTCGCGCCGTTCGACCGCGAGCCCCCAAGCCGCCGCCGTCTCGTTGGCGTCGCCGGGCCGAACGAACCACAGGTTGGGGATCGCCCGAAGCGAGGCATAGTGCTCGACCGGCTGATGGGTCGGCCCGTCCTCGCCCAGGCCCACCGAATCGTGCGTCCAGATATAGATCACGTGGAGCCCCGACAGGGCCGCCAGGCGAACCGATCCACGCATGTAGTCACTGAAGTTGAGGAAGGTCGCGACGTAGGGAATGAATCCGCCGTGGTAGGCCAACCCGTTGGCGACCCCGCCCATGGCGTGTTCGCGAACGCCGAAGCGCAGGTTCCGGCCGGCCTCGTCGGCGCTGAAGCTCGGCTCGCCCTTGACGTCGGTCAGGTTTGACTCCGAGAGGTCCGCGGCGCCGCCGAAGAGCTCCGGGACGCGGACCGCAAGCGCCTGGATCGCGTCCTGGCTGGCATTGCGGGTGGCGACCTCCGAGCCCGCATCGTAGGTCTTCAGGTCCGCGTCCCAGGCGTCGGCGAGCGGCCCGTCGAAGCGTCGCCGGAACTCGGCGGCGGCCTCCGGATGGCCGTCCGCGTAGGCCTGCAAGCGCGCCTCCCAGGCGGCCACCAGCGCCGTGCCGGTCTGGACGGCGGTCCCGAATCTTGCCGCCGCCTCCGCGGGCACATGGAAATACCGATCCGGGTCCCAGCCATAGGCCTCCTTGGTCAGGCGAACCTCGTCCGGACCAAGCGCCGCGCCGTGCGCCTTCTGGCTGTCCTGCTTGTTGGGGCTGCCGAAGCCGATATGCGTGCGCACCGCGATCAGGCTCGGTCGTGGATCGGCACGGGCGGCCTCGATCGCGGCCTCGATGGCGGCGAGATCGTTGCCGTCGTCGACCCGCAGGGCTTGCCAACCGTAGGCCTCGAAGCGCTTCGGTACGTCCTCCGACCAGGCCATCGCAGTCGGTCCATCGAGCTGGATCTGGTTGTCGTCGTACAGGACCACGACCTTGCCCAGCCGCAGGTGACCGGCCAGGCTGGCCGCCTCGGACGCGATTCCCTCCTGCAGGTCGCCGTCCGACGCGATCACGTACGTCCAGTGGTCGACGACCGTATGTTCGGGACGGTTGAACTCGGCGGCCAGGCGTCGCTCGGCAATGGCCATCCCGACCGCGTTGGTCAGGCCCTGGCCGAGCGGCCCGGTGGTGGCCTCGACGCCCGGGGTCAGCCCGTGCTCCGGGTGGCCCGGGGTGATGCTGCCCCACTGGCGGAATGACTGGAGGTCCTCCAGTGAGACCTCGTAGCCGGTCAGGTGCAGGAGTGAGTAGAGGAGCATGCTGGCGTGCCCGGCTGACAGGACGAACCGGTCGCGGTCAGGCCAGTCCGGGCGCGTTGGGGCATGGCGCAGGAAGCGCGTCCACAGGACGTAGGCCATGGGTGCCGCGCCCATTGGGGCCCCCGGATGCCCCGAGTTCGCCTTCTGGACGGCGTCGATGGACAGCGTCCGGATCGTGTCGATGGCGAGGCGGTCGAGGTCCGCGGCGACCGTCATGGAAACCTCCGTGGTGGACTCTGGCAATGGCGGATTCGGGCGCGATGCGCACGCCCCGACATTGTAGGCGTGAGCGCCGCTATCCTCCGACGATGCCTTCGATCCACCGACCGGCTCGCCCGGGACGCCCACTCCGTACGCACCGACGTTCCGGGGTGGCCCGGATCGTGGTACTCGGCGACCTCGTGCTGGACGTGGTGCTGGCGCCTTCGCGTCCCCTGGAGGTCGGGACGGACGTGCCTGGCCGGGTTGCGCTGGTCCAGGGCGGCTCGGCTGCCACGACCGCCCGTTGGCTGGGTCGGCTGGGGGCGCGCACAACCCTGGTTGCCGCGGTGGGACGGGACGCCACCGCCCGGGGCCTGGTCAAGGCGGTGCGCGACGACGGCGTCACCATGCGGATCTCGCGGATCGCAGGCGCCCGGTCTGGCCGAATCGGCGTGGTCGTGACGCCCGATGGTGAGCGCAGCTTTGTCACCAACCGCGGAGCCGCCGAGCTGCTCGCACCCGGCGACCTCAAGGCCGCCTGGTTCGCCGGCCTCGACGCGCTCCATCTCCCGGTCTACTCGGTGTTGGGCGACCCACTCGGACGGTCCGGGCGGCGCGCGATCGAGCTGGCGCGCTCGGCCGGCGGACTGCTCAGCGTGGACCTCGCCTCGATCGGACCGCTGATGGCGGGCGGCCGGCAGGCCGCCCGCGCCCTCGTCGCCGATCTGGCCCCCGACATCCTGTTTGCGACTGGCTCGGAGGCCGAGACGCTGCTCGGCGGCGGAGATGTCGAGGGCCTGCTCGAATTCGCTTCGATCTCGGTCGTCAAGCGCGGTTCGAAGGGTGCCACCGTGCTGGCCCGTGGTGGCCCGGACCGTCTGCGCTTCGAAGTCGCCACGGCACCATTGCCGGCGGTCGACACGACTGGAGCGGGCGACGCCTTCGATGCCGGATTCCTGGTCGGCTGGTTCGCGGCGCGCGCTGCCGGTCGGTCCCTGCCGGTGGCCCTCCAGCGCGCCGCCCTGGCCGGCCACCGGGTGGCGGCCCGGCACCTGTCGTCGCCGCGGCCAGAGTTGCCGCTGGGCTAGGTGTGAGCCTGGCCTGATGGCCGCTACCCTTGGCCGACTGTGATCAGCGACCGACTCGAAATCAGCCCCGAGGTCGCCGCGGCCCTGGCCGACGGCCGGCCGGTCGTCGCCCTCGAGTCGACGCTCATCAGCCATGGGCTGCCATACCCGCACAACCTCGAGGTCGCGTTGGCCTCGGAGGAAGCCGTCCGGGCATCCGGCGCCATCCCGGCGACCGTCGCGGCGCACTTTGGTCGGCTCCTGGTCGGGCTGGATGCTGCGACCCTCGAGGCGCTGGCGACGGCGCCAGCCGGTTCCGTCCGCAAGGCCGCCCGGCCGAGCCTTGCAGTGGCCCTGGCCGACGGCGGCTGGGCCGCCACCACCGTCTCGGCGACGATGATCGCGGCCCATGCGGCCGGCGTCGCCGTCTTTGCGACGGGCGGGATCGGCGGCGTCCATCGCGGCGCGCTCGGCGTGCCGGGCATCAGCCTGGCGCCCAGTCTCGACATCTCGTCGGACCTCGAGGAGCTCGGGCGGACGCCGATGGC
>JBKKDW010000036.1:0-3247 GCA_046708025.1 Candidatus Limnocylindrales bacterium | reverse complement strand
GCTCGCTGGTTGGCGCCCGCCTTCCATGCCTCCCTCGCCGGCGGAGTCTGCGCGTGGGGCTCGGTTCTTGCAAGACCCGTCTCGGCTACTGCGTCGCCTGGAGCCTCCACGGCAGACTTGGGCGAGGATCCAGCCACGAGGGCAGGCCGCCGGATGAAGCGCCCCCGGACGGACTCGAACCTCCAGCAGCGACGCACCGTCTTGGACTGGTACCTCGAGGTCGGTTGACTTCGCTCTAGCGGTAGGCAGACAGACGGTGGTGGTCGGGCAGATGCAGGCGGCAGGACGCAAGATGCCCTTTGGGCTAGCCGCTCCGAGACGTTCGCAGGAGAACGGCGTAGGGAGGCACCAGCTCGGCGAGCATCGCGATTGGCCGGACATCGACCGAAGCGGGTGACGCCGCGAGTCGAGCGCATGCCTTGTCGACTCGAGCCCGAAGGTAGTCAGGCAGAGCCATGCCGGCATGAGGGCCGATGCCGACCTCGTACCTCCCTAGATCGATGGCGTACGTCGTCGTGTACAACGACTTCAGAACCAGTGCGTATCTGCCTATCGTGACAATCCCTGGTCGGATTGGCGACCAATCGATGCCACTGGTCGACTCCTCGCGTGCGGGAACCCACGGGCCGATGAAGTCACTTCTCGTGCGGATCATGACGACTTTCACAGGAGGCTTCCTTGCAGCTCGTGCGAACGGCTGGACCTGGGTGCGCGGATGGCAAACGGTGCCGCCGTATCCCCAATACGCAACGCCTACCGCACGCTCTCGGCCAACTTTCGCTCGATGATGTCGTCCCAGGCCTCGCTGTCGTGCATTCCCACTTTCATGAAAACGGCTCGGTCGGGATGCTCCAGGACGCCCACCTAGAACTCGACGTAGCGCACAGGGTTTTGGCCTCTCCGCTCAAACCGCCGCCCGACAAAGTCGTGACGGATGTCCGTAGCGACCTCACCCTCGAACTCCCATCGCCGACCGTTCATGTACGGCTTCGGATCGCGCGTCTTGTAGCGGAGGGTGCCTACCGGATGCCAAGCTCGCACCCGGTAGACCTCTCAACATCGCATAGGAGTAGGTGCTGCGCCGTTGGCCGCAGTTGGCGGCTGACCCAAAATTAGTCATCCAGGAGTCGGCGCTCCATGATCGCCACCGCTCGCTCGCGATCGCCCATGATTTCGTGGGCACGGACCCGGGCGTCGTCGGCTAACTCGGTGGTGCGAAGCGCGGCTCGCTCCGCGACGGACCCGCCGGTTTTGGTTCCAACGGCCCGGCCGCGCCTGCCCGGCACGGCGAGCAAATCGGCCAGGCTCGCCAACCGCTGAACCAGGTCGACATGACCGGCCCACGTCTCGCCGACATCGGCAAAGAAGATCTGGTGGCCACCAAGGAACCGCCGCTCGAGCGTCACCCGCGCCTCGTTCTCGACCCTGATGCCGAGACTTAGATGGTCGACGACCGTCCGCCACAGGGTCCAGGCCTCGCCGAGCTCCTCGACGTACACCTTCGCCTCTGCAGGGGCTGGGTCGTCAAAGCGAGGTCCGCCCAGAGGGGTGCCCATCCAGAAGAAGGCGGCGGCAGCGCGCAGACCCTCCACCCTGGCGATGTCGAGTGCCTGGGCGTTCACCTGCAACACGAGGCTGAACAGGAACGCCGCATCACCAACCGAGCGCCGAATGGCTTCCTGGACTGCCTCGTATGGTTGCCCCTTCATCGAGATCCGGACGGCGGCCTCGACGCGGTCGCCGATCACGCTGAGAGGTGCCGCCTCGACGGGAAGCGAAGCGATCGAACGAGCATGGGCGATCACGCTCGGGAACTGCTGGGCCTCGACCAGCCATGCGAGCACCGCTTCGCGCGGCGCGAGAGCACCTTCGAGCTTGGTCAACCGCCGACCGGCTGCGGTCGTCATCCTCGAAGGAGGCTCCCGTCAGACGGATCCGACTCGCGGCTCCCAGGCGCCGAGCTGAGCGCCAGCTCGAGGACGGCGAGGCGCGCTTCGAGCTCACCGGTCTCGAGCAGCTTCGCGGCAGCGACGGCAGCGCTGATGAGGGTCCGCGAGCGGACGACTGAGTTATCCAGCGCAAGCGTGTCGATCGTGGCGATCTCGAGTATCCGCCGGATCGAAGGGATCGAGTCGAGGCCCCCGAAGTCATATGCGCCTGACACCGCCTTTTCACGTCGCCGGCGGAGACCGCCGAGGCGGCGCGCATCCGCGGCCTCCTCCTCGCGCTCCGGGCTGTGCCAGAGGCAGTAGGGCTCGCCGCGGATCGGCCAGGAGCGGCAACGCTGGCCATCGGGACGCTGACCGGCGCATGCCGTCGCTACCATCGACTAGCTCTGCTTATCGCGCGCCCCACGATCGAACCATCGTGTCGAAGGTCAGCCATCGACCTTCACCGCTTCGTGCCCCGTAAAAGCCTGCCAGCGCTCGATGGCGACCTGGGCGTAGCGGGGATCGATCTCCAGGGCATAGCAGCGCCGGCCGAGGCGTTCGGCGGCGACGAGCGTCGTGCCGCTGCCGAGGAACGGGTCGTACACCAGCTCGCCCCGGCGCAGGTGATTGCCGATCGGCGCCTCGTACAGGGCCACCGGCTTCTGGGTCGGGTGGTCGACCTTTGGCTCGTCCGAGCCACCCATGATCATCTTCGGGCTCGGCGCTCGCCAGATCGTCGACTGGTTGCGTTCGCCGAGGAACCGGGCCTTGGATCCGACCCGGCGGACGACCCAGCACGGTTCGTGACCCCAGTGGTACCAGGAGCGTCCGATCGCGAACAGGCCCTTGTCCCAGATCACCTGGCTGACGATCTCGAAGCCGATCCGCTCGAGGCCAGCGGCGACCTGCGCGGCATGGACCCCGGCGTGCCAGACGTAGCCGACGCTGAGGCTCGGTACCAGCGCGAAGGCGTCCGACCAGTCGACCCGAGTGTCGCCCGAGACGGTCGTGTTGCGATGCCCCTTGGTCCGAGCGTGGGCGCGCCCGGGCGCCCGTGTGGCGTCGTCGACGACGAGGGCGGGGCCAGCCTGCAGGTAGCCGGGTTCGGCGGGACCCAGCGCGTTGTATACACCGTCGCGCCAGGTCGGATCGAGGCTCACGCCGTACGGGGGGTCGGTCGCGAGCAGGGTTGGCTGGGCGCCGTCGAGCAGCCGAGCGACGTCGGCAGCGTTGGTCGCATCGCCGCACAGCAGGCGGTGGCCTCCTAGGACGTACAGGTCACCCAGCTGGACGTATGGCTCGTCCGGGATGGCCGG
>JBKKDW010000035.1:0-4188 GCA_046708025.1 Candidatus Limnocylindrales bacterium | reverse complement strand
ATCCGGGCCCCGTCCGCGCGCCAGGCCTCCAGCGTCTCGGCCAGGCGCCCGGCACGAGCGGCGGGCAGGACCGTCTCGCGCCAGCGGAACGGGTCACCCGACGAGAGGGCGCCCCTGGCCATCGCCGAACGCTCCGAGGGATCAGATTCCCAGGTCAGCTCGAGCGTCCGGGACGCGACCAGGCGGCGCTTCCAGTCGCGCGACGAGAGGTAGGTCGACGGCCAATCCCTGGGCAAGTCGCCGGCCTCGACGAGCTCGCCGCGACGCTCGTCTGCCTGGCGCCACAGGAACTCAGCCGCCTCAGCGACATCGCCCGGCTCGTCAATGAGCAGCAGCGTGTCCGGGTCGATGTGGTCGAAACCGGTCGCCGGAGCAAGCTGGGCAGCCCAGACCTCGGCCGCATCCCCGACGAATAGGGCCCGGCTCGAACCGCCCGGGCCACCGGCTCCAGGCGTGGACGTCTCATTGCCGAAACGGGCGAGGTCCGCAGCGAGTCGATCGGGGAGGTGGGCCGCGGCCCGCCCGAGACCCGCGCCGATCGACGCGGCACCCCCGGCCGGCAGCAGGAACTCGGACGCCGGCAGCACGACCACCGCCTCGACGACGCCGACCGTCCGTTGATCGGTCGGGTCGAAGGCGCGCAACGAGTCGATCTCGTCACCGAAGAGCTCGATCCGGATGGGCAAGGGGTGCGACGGCGGAAAGACGTCGACGATGCCGCCGCGGCGTGCGAACTCGCCCCGTCCGGCCACTTCAAGGACCGGCACGTAGCCCAGGTCGAGCAGCTCGCGCAGGAGCGCCGACTGGTGGATTCGGGCGCCGCGACGCAATTCGCGCGGGGCGATCGGCAGGTCTGCCGCGGCAATCGTGTGCTGGAGGATGGCCTGGACGCTTGCCACCAGCACGCGGGCGCGACCGGCACGCCAGGCGGCCAGGGCGGCCACCCGCGAGGCCGTCTCGTCGGCGACCAGCTCACTTCGCTCGTACGCCAGGGATGTCCGAGGTTCCAGGATCATGATGGCCTCGGCGTCGCCCAGCCAGGCCCCCAACTCCTCGGCAACGCGATCGCCGACCTCGGCGTCACGCGCGATCCAGACCAGCCGCTCCCCGGTCGCGCCCTGGGCCAGGGCTGCCGCGAGATAGCTCTTGGCGCCGTGGGGGATCGAGACGAGACCGACATGGCAACCGGTTCGACGGGCTTCGCCGGTCTCGCCACCGAGGCGCTCGCGCAGCGCCGCGAACGTTCCGGTGGCGGCGAGGAGCGGCGGCAAAGCCGAGAGGTCGGGAAGACGGTGGCCACTGCCCTTGCGAGGCCTGACCGGGGGCGTTGCGATCGAAGCGCGGGGGGCGTGTGCCTGGGCGGCGACGGCTTGTGCGTCGCGCGCTGCCTCGACCTCGGCGTCGACCTCGGCAACGTCGAAGTCGATCGACTCCGTGGCGCTCGGCGCGTGGCGGGCAGCAACGTCGCGGGTGACCCGCTCGGCGATGCGCCGATCACGGCCTCGACGGCCTCGGAGAGGCGGCGTGGGCATCGGTCAGTCGTCCGCCTTGCCCAGCCGAATCCGCCGCCAGCCAGTCCGCGTTCGGCGGATCCCGTCGGCATCTGGTGGACCATCGACCTCGCCGGGGGCGGCCAGCAGGTTCGTGTCAGCCGGGCGAAGGTCGAACATGTTGAAACGATTGGCCGCCTTGCTCGTGCCATCGCGCGCCCAGGCCTCGACCGCATCGGCGACCGCGTCGAGCAGCTCGTCGAGGCGGGCGACTTCGTCGGGCGCGAAGGTTGAGAGGACATGATCCTGGGCACCGCGATCCGGCTCGCCGATCCCGACCCGCAACCGGCTGAACTTCTCCGTGCCGAGCTCGCCGATGATCGAACGCAGACCGTTGTGGCCGCCGTGACTGCCGCCCTCCCGGAAGCGGAGCTTGCCAAATGGCAGCGCGAAGTCATCCGCAACGACGAGCAGATCGGTGAGTGGGGCGTGATCCCGGGCCACGACCTTGCGCACGGCCAGGCCCGAGTCGTTCATGAATGTCAACGGCTTGATCAGGGTCAGGTCCAGACCAAGATACCGACCCATCACGACGCTCGACGCGTCACGCTGCCGGCCGCGGCCCGCCCAACCAGCACGATCGGCCAGGCGATCGATCGCCCGCCACCCGACGTTGTGCCGCGTCCGAGCATACTCCGACCCGGGATTTCCCAGGCCGACGACCAGTTTCACGCGATCCTCCGGGCAGCCGGACAGGGCCCGATCCCGTTCCGGGAGGGCCTCGGCGGATGGTACCAGCCCGTCCCCCCGACGCCATGCCGGCGGGCCTATCAGCCCTGGAGCAGTCGCCGCTCCAATGCTCGCATCGCGGCTTCCTCGACACGTTCGGCGTGTTCCAGGCCGCAGATGTGCAGCGCCCCATGGGTCACGAGCAGGCGCAGCTCGTCGGCCGGCGACCAGCGGACGTCGCCGGTCTGGCCGCCGTGGCCGGCCTCCGCCTGGGCGATCGCGCGATCGACGGAGACGACGATATCGCCGAGGTGCGGGCGCCGCCCCGGTGGCAGGGGAAACGCCTCCGCTGTCATGAGCGGGAACGACAGGACGTCGGTCGGGCCAGACTGGCCGAGGTGCGCGACGTTGAGCTCGGCGAGCTCCACGTCGTCCGACAGGATCAGCCCGATCGACGCTGGCGACGGCGCGTCCGCGGCGAGCAGCGCGTCCGCCACGGCTCGAGCGAGGGCGACGCCGGCAACGGGCAGCGCGACCCCGTCGCGCACGGTCAGGTCCACCCGCCACGGGCCCAGGTAGAGCGCCCGGGTCACGAGGCCGGGCCGCGGCCCCCGCGCCCGCCGCCGCCCTCGCCTGCCCCGCTCGCGCCGCCATCGGCGGCTCGCCGTGATTCCAGCTCGACGATGGTGTTCTGCGGATAGGCGATGCGCGTGTGGTACATGCCCAGGAGCTGCTCAACGAACGCCTCGCGGATCCGCTCAAGGTCGCGCAAGGTGAGATCGCACTCGTCGAACTGTCCGTCGGAGGTGCGCTCGCCGATGATCCGGGTGACCATCGATCTGATGGCCGGCTCGTCGCGCGAAACCAGCGATCGAACCGACGCCTCCACCCCATCGGCGAGCATGATCAGGGCGGCCTCGCGGCTCTGGGGCTTGGGCCCGGAATGGCGGAACTTGCGCTCGTCGACCATGGCGCCGGCGCCGGCCAGCTCCCTGGCCCGGGCGTGGAAGTAACCCATGATCGCGGTCCCGTGGTGCTGCGGGATGTAGGCGATCAGCGCCTTCGGCAGGCGGGCGCGGTACGCCAGGTCGATCCCGTCGACAACGTGCTGCTTCACGATGCCGGCGCTCACCTCGGGCGCGAGTTGATCGTGGATGTTGTCGCCACCCGCCTGGTTCTCGATGAACCCGAGCGGGTTGGCCAGCTTGCCGATGTCGTGGTAGTAGGCCGCAACCCTGGTCACCAGCGGATCCGCTCCGATCGCCTCGGCGGCGCGCTCGGCCAGGTTCCCGACCATCAAGGAGTGGTGATACGTGCCTGGCGTCTCGACCAGCAGCCGGCGCAACAGGGGTTGCGAGGGATTCGCCAGCTCGAGCAGCTGAAAGACCGTCAGGATGCCGAACACCGAGCCCAGGACCGCGAACGAACCGACCGCGCCAATGCCGGAACCCGCGGCCGATGTTGCCGACCCAAGCCACAGCTCGAGGACACCGCGCAGATCGCGCGCCCCGAGGAGTGAGAAGACCGAGACAACCAGGGCATTCACCACGAACACGGCCACCGCCGCCTGCAGGAAGACCGGCAGGCGATCGCCCTTGCGGACCGCGACGGTACCGGCCATGCCGCCAAGGAAGATGTAGGTTGCGTACTCGAGCGACGCGCCGTTGACGGCCCCGCCGATGACCGCAACAAAGGCCATCACGTTCGTGTCCATCGACGCGTCGAGCAGGACGGCCTGCTGGATCGCGATCGCCGCCGTCGGCAGGAAGAACGGCAGCGTCGGCCGGCCGGCCGTGACCTTGAGCGCGAGTGTCGCCCCGACCACGAGCAGCCCGATCAGTATCAGGACGTTGTCGCGATGCCACAGCCCCGGCCGGAAGCGCCAGATCCACGACAGCAGGATCCCGACCGCCAGGACGGCGAGCAGCAGCCAGCCACCGAAGCTCGCCACATCGGGGAGCGGCTGACG
>JBKKDW010000034.1:0-4293 GCA_046708025.1 Candidatus Limnocylindrales bacterium | reverse complement strand
CGACAAGGTGGACCGTCTCCGCGGGCTGGAGATCAGCATCGTGACGACGGCGAAGACCGACGAGGAATCGAAGAAGCTTCTCGAACTCCTCGGCATGCCCTTCGCCTCGTAGGCGTGGGGAGGGAGAAACATGGCCAAGAAATCGATGATCGCCAAGGCGAAGCGGACACCCAAGCACAAGGTGCGCGGCTACCACCGCTGCACCGTGTGCGGGCGACCGCGAGCCTTCATCCGGCGGTTTGCACTGTGCCGCATCTGCTTCCGCGAGCGCGCCCTGGTGGGCGAGCTGCCGGGCGTCACCAAGTCGAGCTGGTAGGGGACCGATGAACATCTCCGACCCGATCGCGGACATGCTCACGCGTGTCCGGAACGCGTCACGGGCACGCCACACGGAGGTGGTCGTGCCGGCGTCCCGGACCAAGCGCGAGATCGCCCGCATCCTCAAGGACGAGGGCTTCATTGGCGACGTCCGCGAGGAGCAGGACGGCCCGACCGCGGTCCTGCGCCTCACCCTCAAGTACGTCGACGGCAAGGTCTCGGTGGTGTCCGGCCTGAAGCGGATCAGCAAGCCCGGCCTGCGTGTGTACGCCCGCAAGACGGACATTCCGCGGGTCCTGGGCGGCCTGGGCATCGTCATCGTCAGCACCAGCCAGGGGATCATGACCGGCCAGCAGGCGCGCAAGGCGCAGCTGGGCGGCGAAGTCCTCGCGTTCGTCTGGTAGGCGGAACGACATGTCGAGAATCGGACGACTGCCGATCACCGTCCCGGCCAGCGTCGACGTGACAATCGATGGGCGGACGGTCACGGTAAAGGGCCCCCGGGGCAGCCTGAGCCGGGCACTCCATCCGGACATGACCGTCAGTCGTGCCGAGGCCACCCTGGTGGTCACCCGGCCGACCGAGCAGAAGACCCACAAGCAGCTCCATGGCCTGACCCGGACCCTGGTCAACAACATGGTCGTGGGCGTGACCGATGGCTATCGGAAGGGCCTCGAGATCACCGGCGTCGGTTACCGCGCCGCGCTCAACGGCCGAAAGCTCCAGCTCAACCTGGGCTACAGCCACCAGATCGAGATAGACCCGCCCGAGGGCATCACCTTCGAAGTCGAAAACCCGACCCGGCTGGCCGTGGTCGGCATCGACAAGGAGCTCGTCGGGCAGATCGCCGCGAAGGTCCGGTCGACCCGCAAGCCGGAACCCTACAAGGGCAAGGGCGTGCGCTATGCCGGCGAATACATCCGGCGCAAGGCCGGCAAGGCCGGCAAGATCGGCGCCAAGAAGTAATCACGTGACTGACAAGGATCGAAACCCATGAACCAGGTCGCCACTCGCGGCGCCGCGCGACGAAAGCGCCACGACCGGATCCGCCTTCATCTGGCGGGCACGGAGGTGCGCCCTCGACTCGCGGTGTTTCGCAGCCTCAACCACATCTACGCGCAGGTCATCGACGACGCATCCGGCCGGACGCTCGCCACGGCCTCGACGGCCGACAAGGAGCTGAAGGGTTCCAAGGCGACCAAGTCGGCCGATGCGGCCGTCGTTGGACGCCTCGTCGCCGAGCGGGCCAGGGCCGCCGGGGTCGAGCGCGTGGTGTTCGATCGAGCCGGGTTCCGGTACCACGGGCGGATCAAGTCGCTCGCCGATGCCGCCCGCGAAGCCGGCCTCGAGTTCTGATCGGAAGGAGCCACCCGTGGCACGGATAGACCCATCCAAGCTGGCGCTCGAGGAGCGCGTCGTCCAGATCAATCGAGTCGCCAAGGTCGTCAAGGGCGGTCGGCGGTTCAGCTTCAGCGCGATCATCGTGGTCGGTGACGGCGCGGGCCATGTCGGGGTCGGCCTCGGCAAGGCCGGCGAGGTTCCCGAGTCGATCCGCAAGGGCGTCGAGGACGCCAAGAAGAACCTGATCCGGATCCCGATGGTCGGGACGACCATCCCGCACGAGGTGCGTACCGAGTTCAGCGCCAGCCGGGTGCTGCTCAAGCCCGCCTCGCAGGGTACCGGGGTCATCGCCGGGGGCGCCGTCCGGGCGGTCCTGGAGGCGGCCGGCGTACGCGACATCCTGTCCAAGACGCACGGCTCGACCAACCCGGTCAATGTGACCCGGGCGACGATTGAGGCGCTCCGGAGCCTGCATTCGGCCGAGGAGCTGGGCGCTCGCCGCGGGGTCAAACTGGTCAGCCGGATTCCCGGGCAGCCGGCACCGGTCGCCAGCGCGGAGGTGCCGAATGGCCGCTAAATTGAAAGTGACCCAGATCAAGAGCACGATCAGCCACATCGCCCGGAATCGAGCCACGGTCCGGGCCCTCGGGCTGCGCGGGATCGGCAGCACCAGCGTGGTGACCGACAATCCGGCGACCCGGGGCATGGTCCGCCAGGTCCGTTTCCTCGTCTCCGTCGAGGAGCAGGCCGAGTCCGATTCCGGGGAGAAGGCATGAAGCTCCACGACCTCCAGCCGGCCGACGGTTCGCGCAAGCCGCGCAGCCGGGTCGGCCGGGGCATCGCGGCCGGCAAGGGCAAAACCGCCGGCCGCGGCACGAAAGGCCAGAAGGCTCGTGCCGGCGGCTCCATCCCGCCCTGGTTCGAGGGCGGCCAGACACCGCTGCACATGCGCATCCCCAAGCTGCGCGGCTTCAAGAACCGGTTCAAGATCGACTACGAGGTGGTCAACGTGGGCGCCATCGGTGCGCTCGTGGGGCGCGGCGCGTTCGAGCTGGAGACACCCACCGGGAAGGCCGCCAAGGCCGGCCCGATCACGATCAACCAGGACATCCTGCGGGCGGTCGGCCTGGTCCGGACGCTCAACAAGCCGCTCAGGATCCTGGGGGGCGGGGAACTGTCGGCGGCCCTGTTCGTGGTAGCCGACGGTTTCAGCACGTCCGCTCGGGCCAAGATCGAGGCCGCCGGCGGCAGCGTCAATGTGCTCGAGTTCCCGGCCACGCCGCTGGTTGCGCTGGGCGTCAGGCCCGAGGCTGAACCGTCGGCCGGCGACGACGCCTGATCGTGTTCGACTCACTGCTCAACGCATTCCGGGCGCCGGACATCCGGCGCCGGGTGTTCTACGTCCTGGCCCTGCTCATCGTCTTCCGTCTGCTGGCCGCCGTGCCAGTGCCCGGGATCGACCGGGAGCAGCTGCGCGACTTCGTCGAAGGCAATGCCCTGGTCGGCCTGCTCAACCTGTTCTCGGGCGGCGGGCTGGCAAACTTCTCGGTCGTGGCCGTGGGCATGAATCCGTACATCAATGCCTCGATCATCATGCAGTTGATGACCGGCGTCGTGCCCAGGCTCCAGCAGCTCAGCCGCGAGGGTGAGTACGGCCGCAACAAGATCAACCAGTACACCCGCTACCTGACCGTGCCGATGGCCATCCTCCAGTCGTACGGCTTCCTGGCACTGCTCAACTCACAGCAGGTCCTGACCGGCGCGTTCGACCTGGCAAGCTTCACCACGCTGACCCAGATCGCGACCCTGACGGCGGGTGCGATCGCCCTGATGTGGATCGGCGAACTGATCACCGAGCGGGGGATCGGCAACGGCATCAGCTTCATCATCTTCGCCGGGATCGTCAGCCAGGCTCCGGGCGCCATCAGCGCGTTTATGCTCAGCCCGAACATCACGGTTCTGATCGCGTTCGCCCTGGTGGCCATCGCGGCCGTCGCGGTGATCATCTACATCCAGGAGGGGCAGCGTCGAATCCCGATCCAGTACGCCAGCCGCGTTCGCGGCCGGCGGATGTACTCGGGCGGCCAGACCTTCCTGCCCCTGCGGGTCAACCAGGCCGGCGTGATCCCGATTATCTTCGCCATCAGCATCCTGCTCTTCCCGCAGCAGCTGGCCTCGTATTTCACGACCTCCGAGATCGCGCTCGTGGCCGAGGTCGCCACGGGCATCGTCACCTTCTTCAGCCCGACCTCGCTGATCTACATCGCGCTGTACTTCCTGCTGACCGTCGGCTTCACCTACTTCTACACCGCGTTCACGTTCAAGCCGGACGAGACCGCCGAGCAGCTGCGCAAGAACGGTGGCTTCATCCCCGGTATCCGTCCGGGGCGACCGACCCAGGACTACCTGGCCCGGGTGGTCAGCCGGATCACCTTTGCCGGCGCCTTCTTCCTGGCCATCGTGGCCGTCTCGCCGTCGGTCGTGGGCCTGGCCTTCCCGGATCTCGGTGCCCTCGGTCTCGGCGGCACCAGCCTCCTGATCGTGGTCTCGGTCGTGGTCGAAACGATGAAACAGATCGAGGCCCAGCTCATGATGCGGAACTACGAAGGGTTCATCCGATGACCGTGGTGCCGG
>JBKKDW010000033.1:0-4076 GCA_046708025.1 Candidatus Limnocylindrales bacterium | reverse complement strand
GGCGGCTGGCGCTCCGGTTCGCCCGCGCGAGGATGAACTCGCCCTGCTGCGCGAGATCGGCCAGGCGATGCGCGACGCATCGATCTGCGGTCTGGGTCAGACCGCCTCGTCGGCCATCGAGTCCGCGCTCCGGCAGCCGGGGATGGTGGCGCTGTGACCGAGGGCCTAAGGTTGGACCGCGACCCCGCCCCTAAGACGACCACGCCGCACGCCGGGCAGGCCCCTGCCGCCGAGCCGCTGACGAACATCCTGCTGTCGCCGCCGGCCCGGCCGAGCCGCGTCCCCGCGGCACCGCCAGGACCGCCGCGCGCCGCGATCGCTGTGACCATCGATGGCCAGCCGGTCACGGCGCCGGCCGGCAGCACGATCCTCGAAGCGTGCCGGGCGCGGGGAATCGACACACCTACGCTGTGCTACGCGGAGAACTTGACCCCGGTCAACGTCTGCCGGGTCTGCGTCGTCGAAGTGACGGGCTCGCGCGTCCTGGTGCCCGCCTGCTCGCGGGTGGTCGAGGCGGGGATGGGGATCCAGACCGACTCCGATCGGGTGCGCCTGTCGCGCAAGATGGTCCTGGAGTTCCTCGGGTCGTCGGTCGATGTATCGCTGACTGGACCGGCCGTGCCCGATGGCTCGATCGCCGCCTACGCCCAGCGCTACGGCGCGGACGCCTCCCGCTACGGCCCGCCCGGTGCTGCGGCGCGCGCCGGCGAGCGCGACACCTTTGAACCGGGCCACCACCACGCTCCTGCAGGCGATTCCGCGGCCGCCACCGTCGCCCAGCCGACCAAGATCGACAACGACCTGTACGTCCGCGACTACTCGAAATGCATCCTCTGCTACAAGTGCGTCGAGGCCTGTGGCGAGGATGCCCAGAACACGTTTGCCATCGCGGTTGCCGGGCGGGGCTTCGATGCCCGCATTTCGACCGAGGCGGCAGTGCCGCTCCCGCAATCGGCCTGCGTCTACTGTGGGAACTGTATCGGTGTCTGCCCGACCGGGGCCCTGATGTTCAAGTCCGAATACGACCTGCGCGAGGCCGGCGCCTGGGACGAGTCGGCCCAGACCGTGACCGACACGATCTGCCCGTACTGCGGCGTCGGCTGCGTGCTGAGCCTCCACGTCCAGGACGACCGGATCGTCAAGGTCACGTCGCCGATGGATTCGTCAGTGACCGACGGGCACCTGTGCATCAAGGGCCGCTTCGGCTTCGAATTCGTCAACAACCGCCCGGCCCGCTGAGGAGCAGGTCGCGGCGTCTGGCCGCCGTCAGCCCAGGCCGCTCAGATCGCGCAGGTCGACGCGAGCATCGTGGGCATAGACGTTGAAGCCGTCGCCGCGAAGGAAGCCGATCAGCGTCACCCCGAGACGCTCTGCGGTCTCGATGGCCAGGTCAGACGGTGCGGAGACGGCACAGAGGATCGGGATCCCGGCAACGGCCGTTTTCTGGACGATCTCGAAGCTGACTCTTCCCGACACCATCAGGATTCGGTCACGGAGGGGCAGGGCTCCGGCAAGCACCTGCGAGCCGACCAGCTTGTCCAGCGCGTTGTGCCGGCCGACATCCTCGCGGATGGCGATCAGCTCGCCGTTCGGCGTGAACAGACCTGCAGCGTGGAGGCCGCCGGTTTCGTCGAAGGCGCGCTGGGCCGCGCGCAACAGGTCCGGCAGGGCCAGGATGACGACGCGCGAGACGACCGGGCCGGGCGCTAGCGGTTCGCAGCGCAGGGCGATCTCATCGATCGAAGCCTTGCCACAGATGCCGCACGACGCGGTCGCAACAAAGTGGCGCTCGGCGACCTTCGAGTCATCGAACGGGTTCGCGAGGCGGACCACGATCGTGTCATCGGGCTGGCTCCGCTCGGCTGGGTCGCCAACGGTTGTGCCCATCACCTCCGGGCCGTCGATCAGGCCTTCCGTGCGCAGGAAGCCCACGGCCAGCTCGGCCTCGTGTCCGGGCGTGCGCATCGTAACGGCCACCGCCACCGGCACCTGGCGCGGCCCGGCGGCCCGGATCTCGAGGGGTGCCTCACCCACCACCCGGTCATCGCGGACCTCGAGTGACACGCCGCGGACGGCCACGATCCGGTGGCTCGTGACGTGACGGACTGGCGGCTGGCGAGTGTCGCGCATGGCCGCATGATAGGCGGGTGGTGATGCCGGACCCGGTGCTGTCCATCGTGGAGCGAGCGTTCCTGGCCGGGGCGCGGCGGGCGGTGCTGGCCACGATTGCCCCCGACGGGCGGCCTCGGCTCGTGCCGATCTGCTTCGTGCTTGATGCGGCTCGGCCGATCCTCTACACGCCGCTTGACGAGAAGCCGAAACGGAATGACGAGCCGCTCCGGCTCGCGCGGGTTCGCGACGTGCTGGCCGATTCACGGGTCTCGGTGCTGGTCGATCGCTGGGAGGAGGAGTGGGCAGGGTTGGCCTGGTTGCGCTGCCACGGGGCGGCGACGATCCTGGAGCCGGGCCGGGAAGGCGCGAGTGGCGCCGACGAGCACGGGTCGGCCGTGACCGGGCTCCGGACGAAATACCCGCAGTACGCCTCCCACCGCCTGGAGGCACGCCCGCTCATCCGGATCGAGATCGAACGAGCGACGAGCTGGGGCGCGCTTGCCCGCGACGAGGACTCAGCCGATTGAGGCGGACCCGACCTGAGGCGGCCGGCTCCGGGCATAGCGGAACCAGGCCACGAGGGGCACCGGAAGGAAGATGTAGAACGCCCAGGGCACGGCGGCCATCGCGAGCGCCGTCCCCGCGAGAGCCACGGTGAGACCCACGGACGGCCGTGGAATCGCAAGGACCAGTCCGACAACGCACAGCGCGAGACCCCCGACCATCCCGTACGGACCCCAGCTCTGCCACTTCGTCGGGTCAGGGTCAATGATCGCCATCAACCCCGGGATCATTCCAGCCCCGCAAAGCGCGACGACTCCGAGCAGAAGGATGAGTTCCACCTTCGAGATCCGCATCTGGTCCCTCCCTGGGTTGTTGTCGTGCCGCCGTTCCAGGCGCCACGACACATCGGCCGGTATCCCACGAACCAGCCGACCCATCCGTTGCCGGGCGACCGATCTCGCGACACCGACCTGTTCGGCCTCCCGTGACTCGTCCCACAGATCGGCCTCGACCAGCTCCTTGCGTTTCATCGCGATCTCAGCGGAGAGCCCGATCGTGTAGCAGCCGACCCACGCTCGGACGATCGCTGCCGCTCGGTCGACCGGTGTCGCGGATGGAGCGATCCCACGCGTCGATGTCATGTCGCCGCAGCTCCACGCCGAACGGCGTTGCCGCTTCGAGCCAGCGCCTGGCGCTCCGTTCGGGCGGCCTCGCCCGCCAGGGTCATTCGGTAGTACCGGCGCCGCGGACGCCGTTCGAGCGCCGCCGCCTCGGGCTCCTCCCAACGGCTCACCAGGGAGCCCGTGTCCTCGAGCCGGTCGAGCGCCTTGTAGAGCGTCCCGTAGCCGGTCAGCTGGCGAGCGCCGTTCAGATCCCGCAGTACGCTGGCGATCAGATAGCCGTGCGCCTCCGCCACGTCATGCCGGCGCAGCTCCACGAGCGCATTGAGGATCGCGACTTCCAGGGGAACGAGCTGGCCGGACTTCCTGCGCACGCCCGAAGAATGGGCACATATCTTCCTATTGTCAAGATCCTGTGGGTTCCGTCCAGCGGCGGGTCAGGGCGCCTTAAGACGATTCCTACCCTGACCTTGCTGATGCCAGCAGCATGGGCCGCCGGAACATTCAACCGGATTCGGCTCAGCTGGTCGCGGACGCTGCGCTGGTCGGCTCGGTTGAACCCCGGCTTGAACCTGAGCTCGGCGTCCATCGATCCGGCCCTTCCTCGACGGCCACGCCGAACGACTCGAGCAGGCGCCGAGACGACTCGGCGACGTCCGCGATGGCCGCCTCGAAGGCGTCGGTGTTGCGGGCGGAAGGGGTTCGGTAGCCGCTGATCTTGCGGACGAACTGGCGGGCGGCCGCCTCCAGCTCGCCCGTCGTCGCGGCCGTTTCCGCGCGACGCAGGGCCTTGATGATGTCTCTTATACACATATCCGAGCCCACCAGACACACCCTAAT
>JBKKDW010000032.1:0-3753 GCA_046708025.1 Candidatus Limnocylindrales bacterium | reverse complement strand
AGGGGCAGACCGAAGCCCAGGGTCAGGAGCGGGACGATCAGGACGCCGCCGCCGAGGCCCAGCAACGACCCGAAGACGCCGACGACCGCCCCGCCACCCAGCATCAGCAGGCCGACGATCATGCCGGTCCCGGGTTGGCTGCTGGCTCGCGCGACCGGCCGAGCTCGGACGCCGAGGCTATGGGCGCAGGTGCTGGGGTGCGTACGGGAGCAGGGCGACGTGACGAGCGCGCTTCAGGGCAACGGCCAGCTCACGCTGATGTCCGGCGCACGTCCCGGTCTTGCGCCGCGGTTCGATCTTGGCCCGCTCGGACAGGTAACGGCGGAGGCGGTTGACCTCCTTGTAATCGATCTGGGCGGTCTTGTCGGCGCAGAAGGCGCAGACCTTGCGGCGGCGCCGGTCACGGTAGAAGTCGTCGCGCTTCTTGGCTCGAACGGGGGGAGGCATGCGGCTGATCTCCTGGTCAGAAGGGAAGGTCGTCGATGTCGGTGTCGTCGGCGGGTGGCCGCGAACCGCCACCCGTGGACCCGCCGGATGGAGCGGCACCCGGGGCAGCCGACGCGCCCGCGGGGGCGCCACTGAACGCGCCTTCCTCGTCGCGCGGTCGGCGCTCGAGGCTGATCACGTTATCCGCGGTCACATCAAGTGATGTGCGTTTCTGGCCGTCCTGGCCGTCGAACTCGCGGCTCCGGAAGCGACCCTCCACGAAGACCCGATTGCCCTTGCGCAGCTGCTCGGCCGCGCGTTCGGCGCGATCGCCGAAGACACTGACCCGGAACCAGTCCGTGTCCTCCGTCCATTCGCCGGTCTGCTGGTTCTTGGTGCTCTGGTTGACGGCGACCGTGAATTGGGTGACCGGCTTGCCCGTCGGCGTGTAGCGCATCTCCGGATCGCGCCCGAGGTTGCCGATGAACATGAGCTTGCAGAACGCCATCGTCTCGGCCTCCCTCAGTCGATCGCGGCCGGGGCCGCTTCGGTCTCGGATTCGTCGATCAGCTCGGCCCGATCGTCCTCGTCCATGTCATCGAGGCCCAACGGCAGATCCGCACCATCGGAGCCATCGATCTCGTCGCCGTCGCGGCGAGCGGTCTTCAGCGGGCGTTCGACGCGGGTCACGAGGTGACGGAGGACCTCCTCGGTGATGAGCAGGGTGTGCTCGAGCTCCCTGATCGCCTCGGGCGGGGACTCGAACAGGATGATGTGGTAGGAGCCCTCACGGTGGCGGTCAATCGGGTAGGCCAGCCGACGGCGGCCCCACGGTGCCACCTTGACAATCTGCCCGCCGGCCGCGGCGAGCTGACGGGTGGTTCGGTCCACGAGGGCCTGGCTCTTGTCATCCGCCACGTCCGGGCGAATCACGAGCATGAGTTCGTAGCGGCGCATACGCGCGACACTCCTTCCAATGGGACTGCCCCGTTAACGGCGTGGCCGGCACGGAGCGGAAAGGATCAGGCGAGCAGTTTAGCACGGCCAGCCCGGTGATCCGCCGACGCCCGCCAGCCGTTGTATCCTCCGAGGACAATCCCGAAGGAGCCGGCGAGATCGGCTCCACCCACGCGGAGGCTTCGTGCCCGCCAGCACCATCCTGCTTCTCGAGACCGATCCGCCTGTCGACACATCGTTCGCCGACATCCTCACCCAGGCGGGCCATGCGCTGACCCGAACGGCCAACGCTGACGAGGCGATTGCCAGCGCGGCCGAGCATCAGCTCCTGATCATCGATGTCGCCAGCGGGCCTCGCTCGGCGATCGAGATCTGCGCCCAGATCCGGTCCACTCCGGCCCTGTCGCAGGTGCCGGTCATGTGCGTGAGCGCCAGCGACAACGTCGAGGAGCGGATCCGCTTCCTCGAGGCCGGCGCCGACGACGTCATGGCCCGGCCGTTCGACGCCCGTGAGCTCGAGGCTCGCGCGGAGGCGCTGCTTCTGCGATTCCAGCGCTCCAGGGAACTTGCGCCGGTGCTCGCGGCCGACGGCCTGGCAGTCGGTCGAGCGCGCCGGTCGGTCGCCGTCTTCAGTCCCAAGGGCGGCGCCGGGACGACGACGATCGCCACCAACATCGCCATCGCGGCGGCAGGGACGCGACCCGATCGGGTCGTGCTGATCGATCTCGCCCTCCAGTTTGGTGGCGTCGCGACGCACCTCAACCTTCGGCCTCGGCAGACCCTGGCCGACCTGGTGCGAGACGATTCCGCCATCCGCGAACCGGAGCTGCTGCGGGGCTACGCGGCACGCCATGGCAGTGGCCTGCACGTGCTGGCGGCGCCGGCGGCACCCGAGGCGGCCGAGACGATCTCGGCCGCGCACGTCGGGCGACTCCTGGCGACGGCGCTGGCAGCCTATGAACTGGTGGTCGTGGATGCCGGGTCCGCCCTGGACGAGCGCGTCCTGACCGTCTTCGAGGCCGCCGACACGATCATCCTGCCGGTCTATGCCGAGATCGCCGCCCTCAAGGCGATGCATGCCCTGCTCGAATACCTGGCCGAGACCGGTTCGGTCGGGCTGAAGTCCATCTTCGTCCTCAACAACCCGTTCGCCCGCGAGATCCTGAAGCTGCGTGATGTCGAGAGCGCGCTCGGGTCCAAGGTCGCCTTTGAGTTGCCATACGACCCGTTCCTGTACCTCAAGGCGGTCAACGAGGGCATCCCGATCGTGGTCGGCGCGGCTCGCTCCGCGGCGGCCGAACAGCTCGTTCGACTGAGCGCGAGGGCCTTCGGCGAGGATGGCCGGGTCGCCCCAGTTTCCCCCGTAGTGAAGAAGTCGCTCGGCCTCTTCCGGCTTCGCCGCTGACCGATCGGTCGCGGGGTCGCTGGCCCGCGGGTCTCGGCGCCGCCCGCATCGAGTCCTGGGGCGCATCGAGTCTGGGGCGCCGCCGACCGCGTATCCTCCCGAGCGCGCATCCTCCGGATATTCACCCAGCGACTCAACAGGGGAGGAACCGCGCCAATTGGCCACGCCGAACGAGGGATCCACGTTCGGCGTCCTCGCCAGAAGCCACCATTCGGGACCAGAACGGTCCCAGCGAGTCCTGGGGCGCATCAATGAGGGCGCTTGCTGCCGGGTAACGATAGTCGTCGTGCCGGAGCCGAGATTCGAACTCGGACGCCCTCGCGGGCCGCGGAGTTTAAGTGCGGGGCGTAGCGTCCGCCAACGTCCGTGGGCGGTGCGTTTGACCGTGGCGCGAGGCTTGCTACCTGCTCAGTGACCGCCGGTATTCGCCGGTGATGCTGCACCGATATGCTGCACCGCTCATCGACCTAAGTGGATGGCGGATAGAGCCTCTGCATGCGGCCGCTCGCCCGGATGCCATACATGAACGGCGGTCGTTGCGTTGCAACGATGCCGACAATGCGAGGCCAGGCGATCATGACGGCGCGGAGGTAGTCGAGCGGGCTCGCGTTGCCGGTCATCAGAACAAAGCACCTCGCACCCGCGCCAACAACCATCGCAAGCTCAGCGTCGGTCCGTCGGATGCGGCCGTCTCGCGTCAGGATCACTTCATCCCGACGGGTGGCTTCTTCGATCCACTCCCGATCCGGAACCGTCTCGGCGTCGGCCTTCGGGTATCGCTCGATGTGGAGCGTGACCTCGATGCCGACCGCTCGCAAGGCGCGGCCGAGTTTCTTGCCTAGGTGTAGTTCCCGGGGTTTGTGAGACATGGACGGGGGCCACGTCCTAGCGTCCGGGGATGAACGAGATCCCCGGCAGGAACCGCGCTGAACCGCATCGTCGTCTCCTCCGTCACACCTATCAGG
>JBKKDW010000031.1:0-12497 GCA_046708025.1 Candidatus Limnocylindrales bacterium | reverse complement strand
AGCCAGTCCAGGGTCGAGTCGTGCTTCGCCTGGCGCGGTCCGCCGGAGAAGGCAACAAATGGCAGCCGGACAAGGCTGGCCGCAAGCGTCACGATCGCTGCTCCCACGAGCGCGATCGCCCTGGCCCAGCCGGCCGGGCCGCGACGAATGTTGACGCCGAACCGTCGCCAGATCAGCTTGCGCATCGTCCACGGCTTGCGGTAACGAAACCACCAGGTGCGCCATTCGTGCGGGATCGGCACCCGGACGATCGTGAAGCCGTCGCGTTCCTCGCTCGTGGTCGTTCGGTCGTCGATGTCGTGGGGCCGGCCCATGATCGTGACCGTATGCCCGGCCCGGACCAGGCTCGCGGCCTCGCGCAGCACGCGCGAATCGCGACTGACGTCGTTGTACACGAACATCACGACGCGGAGCGGGCGGCGGCCGGGCTTTGCGTCATCGACGATCGCCCTAGGGAAATCGGCGGCGGGCGGGGCGAGCGTCACGGCGGCGGGCGGGGCGGGCGTCACGGTCCACCCTCCAGTGCGGCGACGATCGCGTCGGCGGCACCCGCCGCCGCCAGGTCGAAGGCCGCTGCCCGCGCACGGGCCAGGGTTGGCGCCTGATCCAGCGGCGCGAGTCTCGCGAGTGCCTCGATCGCCTTCGCGGCATCGAGGCCCACGACGACCATCCGGCCACCCGAGTCGGCGACCGCCTCCAGCCACTCGGTCGTCGCCCGCAGGACCAGGCAGGGAACACCGAGCCAGGCCGCCTCGCGTTGGATGCCACCCGAGTCGGTCAGGACGGCGGCGGCGTGCATCTGGAGCGTGAGCGACGTCCGGTAGCCCTGCGGTTCGACCAGCCGAAGGTCCGGCGCGACGGCGATCCCCGCACGTTCGAGGGCGGCCCTGGTCCCCGGGTGGACGGCCAGGATCACCGGTCGTTCCCGGGTCGCGACGCGGTTGAACAGGGCCGACCAGGCCAGCAGGGCGTCCGGTTCGCGGTTCTCGGCCCGGTGGACGGTCGCGAAGATGTACGCACCGGGCTGGAGGTAGAGGCCGGCTGTGGTCTCGCGGAGGCGTCGATCGGCCTGGCGGAGCGCCGCCTCGTCGACCACCTCGCGACCGACCCGCGCGGCCAGGTCCTGCATCAGGTCGCCGACGAGAACGACGCCGTGATCGATGCCTTCGGTGCGGAGATTTCGGACGGCGGTCGGCGTCGGCGCGAAGAGCCAGCGCGACAGGTGGTCGGCGACGACCCGGTTGATCTCCTCGGGCATCCGCCGGTCGAAGCTGCGCAGGCCTGCTTCGACGTGCGCGACGGGGATGCCGAGCTTCGAGGCAGTGAGCGCGCCAGCCAGGGTCGAATTCGTGTCACCGTAGACGAGCACGGCGTCCGGGCGGTGTTCGAGCAGGACCGGCTCGAGGCCTGCGAGCATCGCTGCCGTTTGGCCGGCATGGGTCCCGCCGCCGAGGCCCAGCTCGTGATCCGGCGGGGCCAGACCGAGCTCGCGATAGAAGCTGCCGGCCAGCTCGTCGTCGTAATGCTGGCCGGTGTCCACGAAGACTTCCTCGTGGCGCGCGCGCAGCACCGGCGACAGCGCGGCGGCCTTGATCAGTTGCGGCCGCGTGCCGACGACGCTGACGATTCGCACCGCCAAAGGGTAGCGGGCCGAGGTGGACGCCGGGTTGTGGCGTGTCGGCTCAGGCGGCCTGATCCGGCCGCACGACGGTGAATCCCTCGCGTTCCGCTGCTTGAGCGAGCCGGTCATCAAGGGTCACGAAGGGAAGGCTTGCCGGCTGGTCCTCGGCTGCAACGAGCGCCGCCGCCAGTTGGAGCGCATCGGGAGCGCGAAGTGGATGGACACGGAGAAGGCGAACGGCGATCTGCCGAACGCGACCAACAGGCTGGATCTCGCGCCAGGCGAGACTGAGCGCGTCGAGCCGGTCGAGCGCATCCACGATCGATGCCGCCTCAAGCTTGCCCTCACGTTCGCGCCGCGCCAGGGCAGACACGCACTCGAGCTCCGTCCCCCACCAGGCGATCACCTCTGGGTCGCCCTCGAGTTCGCGCTGAACGATCAGCGTGGCAGCCTCCGAAACGAGCAGGGGCACGACGGCCGAACTGTCCCAGAATCTCATCGGCCGGAACGTCGTTCCTCGATGAGGGCCTCAACCACGCTGACACCTTGCGGAAGTTCTGGCGCGGGTCGGCGCAGGCGCTCGAGCGGCGGAGCCGCGGTCCCAATCCGGATGATCCCGGCACGCTCCAGCCGCGCGAGCCGCCCCGTGGAGTCGGCGTATCCGGCGACCGGCTCGAGCCGAGCGACTGGTCTCCCATGCTCCAGGATGACGACGCTCTCCCCCGCCTGCACCCGGTCAATCAGCGCGCTGAGCTGGTTTTTTGCTTCAGTAATTGTGGCTGTTTTCATAAGGCTGGTATAGCCATACCAGATTGGTCTGTCAAGTCAGTATCATCGACCAGACGCAGGCATTCCGGGTTGCAGCGGCTGGGCGGCGGCAGCCTGTCTCCGATGCTCGACCTGGCCGGCCTCCTGATGCTGGGCGGGGCGATGCTCCTGGCAGCGATCCTCGCGACACATGCGGATCGGCCCTCGTGGCTGCCGCTCGCGATCGGGCTGGCGACGCTGCCCCTGGTGTTCATCCGGGACTACGCGCCCATTCGACCGGGGATGCCAATGCCGTGGTACGCCACACCGTGGGGCAACGCCAGCTCCCGTAAAGAGTTGCGGCCGTCGAGCAGGACCTGGAGTTCCGGGAACCAGGCCGGTTCCAATGAAGACCACATCGGATCGGCGGTCTGCGTGACGATCGCCCGGACCGCTGGCGCGGCGCTCCCCCATGACCACGGCACCGCCCCGGTCTGGACGACCTCATCGTCGTCGAGCAGCGGATCGAATGCCAGGACCAGGGCGCCGCGCCCGTGCAGCCCCTCGATCAACGGCAGGGCCCGCGAGTAGGCCAGCTCCTTGACGGCGTGGCGGTAGGTCAGCCCAAGAACCAGCACCTCGACGCCGTCGAGACCGCCGACCGCGCGCTCAATCGTCTCGATCGCCCGGGCGACCTGGCCGTCGTTGGCCGTGCGCGCGGCGTCGACCAGGGTCATTTCGGGTGCGCGACTGAGCAGGAAGTGCGGATAGACCGGGATGCAGTGGCCGCCGACGCCGATGCCCGGCTGGTGGATGTGGCTGTACGGCTGGCTGTTGGCCGCCGCGATCACCTCGGCGATGTCGACCCCGGCCCGCTCCGCGTAGTTGGCGAACTCGTTGGCCAGGGCGATGTTGACGTCTCGATAGGTCGTCTCGGCCAGCTTGGCGAACTCGGCGGCTTCGGCGCCGCTCATCGCCACGACCTCGGCATCAAGGACGGAGGCGTAGAACGCGGCCGCCCGGGCCGTGGAATTCGACCCGATCCCGCCGACCAGCTTGGGATAGGTCGCCAGGTTCTGGAAGACGTGCCCGGACAGCAGCCGTTCCGGCGAGAAGGCCACGAACAGGTCCGCCTCGACGGTCAGCCCGCTGGCCGCTTCCAGCGCCGGGGTGAACCGCCCGCGCGTGTCGCCCACCGGCAGTGTCGTCTCGAAGATGACCAGCGACCCGGCGCGCAACCCTGGCCCGATCGCGGCCACCGCTGCGTCCATGTAGCGGTAATCGGGCTGCTGCCGATCGTTCAGCATGACCGGAACGATCACGACCACGACGTCGACGGAGCGCGCCGCCTCCGTTCCGTTCGTCGTCGCCCGCAGCCGACCCGACGCGTGCGCCTCGGCGACGGCCTCGACGAGGCCGGGCTCCTCGGCCACGTGCGAGCGCCCCTCGTTGATCGCCTCGACGACCGCCGGGTTCACGTCGACCGCAGTCACCTGCCAGCCGTGACTCGCGAACTGGGCCGCCAGGGGCAGGCCCATCTTCCCGGCTCCGATCAGGGCGACCGAGCCAACCGTCCCGGGCTCGCCCATCCACGGCTGGACGGACCTCGGAACGGCGTGCTGGCACGGATTGGCGGAACTCTCGATCGACCCACCCAGCAGGCTCGGCCCGCTCCGACTGGGCCGAGTCGTGATGGTCATCGGGACAGCCGTTCGGAGAGCGTGGTGAGATCGACCGGCCGACCATCCTTGCCGGCCTGCAGCAGCCCGCTCGCGATCGCGACCGCCCACAAGCCGTCGACGGCGCTGATCACCGGCGACGAACCGTCGCGGATGACCCCGATGAACGCATCGAGCTCGGCCCCGAGCGGCTCGGCGTTGTCGACGGGCAATTCGGCGACCTCGCCGCTGAAGGTCGGCGCGTAGCCGCCGATCAGCTCGGGATGGCCAACGTCAGACCGGGTGAAGGTGAGCCGCTGGCTCAGGTAGTCGAGCTCGAACATGCCCTCCTCGCCAACGACCACCAGCTGCCGCCGCTTGGCCGGGGTCAGCCAGTTGACATCGAGCATGCCGGTCGCCCCGGACGGGAAGTGGAGCAGGCCGAAGAGCAGATCCTCGTGGTCGGCGTGCTTGCGCTAGGCCAGCTCGGCGAAGACCCGGGTGGGCCGCTCCCCGGCGATCCAGGACAGGATGTCCACGTCGTGGGTGGCAAGGTCGATCGTCACACCGACGTCGCGGATACGGGCCGGGAAGGGGCCGGCGCGGCGGCTCACGATCGCGTAGACGGTGCTCAGCCAGCCGGCCCCCAGCAGCCGACCGAGTTCCAGGACGGCCGGGTTGAACCGCTCGACGTGACCGACCTGGACCGGCACCCCGCGGTCAGCGGCGGCATGGACGATCCGCAGGGAGTCCTCGACCGTCCCGGCCAGCGGCTTCTCGACCAGGACCGGGATGCCGCACTCGATGGCGGCCAGGGCCAGTGGCAGGTGGGCGTTGGTGGGAGCGGCAATGACCACGCCGTCCAGCTCCGATTCGTTGATCATCGCCAGCGGATCGGCATAACCCCGGGCGCCCGACCCGGCGATCGCGGCGGCCAGCACGTCGGCGACGGGATCGGCGATCGCAGTCAGGCTCGTGCCCGGTCGATTCGAGAGGATCCGCAGGTGGTTGCGCCCCATTGCTCCGAGCCCGGCCAGGCCGAGCCGGAGGTCGCGCGCCCCCGTGGGGCGCCAGGCGTCGATCACGAAGCGGCGACCCCGGCGACCGGGGTCGCCGTGCGGCCTCCGGGCGGCGCGACGAGATGGCGCTCGACCGCAGCCCGTACCGCGTCGATCACGTGGTCCTGCTCGGCCTCAGTCAGCCCCGGGAACATTGGCAGGGCGAGCGTCCGGCCGGCAGCCGCGTCAGTCACCGGCAGGTCGGCATGCAGCCCGCGCTCCATGATGTAGGCCTGCCGATGGACCGGGATCGGGTAGTAGATGTCGGCCCCGACGCCCGCTTCACGGAGGTCCGCGACGATCGCGTCACGCGCTCCGCCGACGTCGATCGTGTACTGGTGGAAGACGTGGGTCCGGCCGTCGGGCGTGATCGGCAGGCCGATCGGCAGCTCCCCGAACGCAACGTCGTAGCCGGCTGCGATGGCCTGCCGGCGGGCCGTGTTCCGCTGCAGCTTGGCGAACTGGGCGAGGCCCACCGCGGCCGCGAGATCGGTCAGCCGGAAGTTGTAGCCGAGCGCCTCGAACTGGTAGCGCGAGCGCATCCCCTGGTTGCGGTGGAGGCGCAGCCAGTCGGCCAGCTTGTCATCGTTGGTGGTGACGAAGCCGCCTTCGGCCGTCGTCATGTTCTTGGTCGCGTAGAGGCTGAACGCCCCGATCCCGAAGCTGCCCGCCCGGCGCCCCCGGAACGTCGCGCCGTGCGCCTGGCAGGCGTCCTCGACCACGGCCAGGCCGTAACGGTCGGCGATCGCCCCGATCATGTCCATGTCGGCGACCAGGCCGAACAGGTGAACGGGGCAGATCGCCCGGGTCCGGGGCGTGATCGCGGCCTCGATCCGCTTCGCGTCGATCAGGTAGGTATCGGGCTCGATGTCGATGAAGACCGGCGTGGCGCCGGTATAGAGGATCGCGTTGGCCGTCGCGGCGAACGTGTGCGAGACCGTGATCACCTCGTCACCGGGCTCCAGCCCGATCCCGGAAAAGATGGACATCAGGGCGAGTGTCCCATTGGCCATGGCGATCGCGTGCCGAACACCCACGAAGTCGGCCCACAGGTTCTCGAGCTCGGCCACCTTGCGGCCCTGGGCGAGCATGCCGCTGGAGAGAACCTCAGTGACGGCGGCGATCTCTTCGGGACCGATGTCCGGACGGGCGATCGGGATCACGCCCGGGCTCCCTGCGAGATGACCGGACCACGCTGTTCCTGGAGCGACTCCTCGTCGCCGACGAACGCGTACTGGCGTCCGCAGGCCGGGCAGGCCAGGCCGCGGTCAATGGCGTAGCGCTCGCGGGTCGCCGGCGCCGGGTGGCCGGTCGAATCATGCAGGCGCTGACCGCAGGCACACACCCAGCCGAGCACGCGCGCCGGGTTGCCGCCGACGAGCGCATGAGCCGGCACGTCATGAGTGACGATCGCTCCGGCGCCGACCATCGCGAATGGCCCGACATCGCAGCCGGCGACGACGATTGCGCCGGCGCCGATCGAGGCGCCCTCGGCAAGGTGGATCGGGCTGATGGTCCAGTCCGCCGGCCGGGCCAGGTCGCCGCTCGGGGTGACCGCCCGGGGATGGCGGTCGTTGGTCAGGATCGCCCCCGGGCCGATGAACACGGCGTCGTCAACGGTCACGCCGTGGTAAACGAGGGCGCCATTCTGGATCTTGACCCGATCGCCGAGCGAGACGCCCTCGTCGATGAAGGCGTCGCGCCCGATGACGCAATCGCGCCCGATTCGGGCGCCGGCCCGGACCTGCGCGCGATGCCAGATGCTGGTCCCCGGCCCGACGCTCACGTCATCCTCGAGGTCCGCGGTGGCGTGAACGCGCGCGGAGGGATCGATCACGGGCTGGCGACTCCTGGGGTCATGCGGGTCGGCTGGTTCCGGGGTGCGGGTCGGCTGGTCCGGGGTGCGGCCGAGTATATCGCCATCCGGCCCGGCGGCCCGCCGAGGCGGGGCCTCCTGGTGGCCCGCCGGGCGGAATGGCCGCCCGTCAGCGGCGTCGGATGATCCCGAACAGCAGCCCGAACGCGGCTCCGAAGGCAAGCGCGCCGCGCCAGTCCAGGACTGCCCTGACCTGGCCTTCCACCCGACCGGCGATGAGCACGAAGACACCGGAAGGCCGCTCGAACGTGACCTTCCCGGCGAGCGCCGTCCCGACCAGGCCTTGATTGACGTGGACTTCCTGGGCGATGATCGAGCGCGCCGCGCCCTGGGTCAGCTGCGCCTCGCGGGCGATGGCGATGCCGAGCCCGCCCATCTCGACCGAGACACGATCCGCTCGGGCGAGGGCGACCCCACCCATGCTGACCGAGATGTCGTCGGCCTGGGCGTTGGCAATGCCGCCCTGGCGAACGTCGACGCTGCGCGCGTTGACGGTCGTGGCCCCGCCCTGGGTGATCAGAACGGTGTCTGCCTCGTCGGCAGCAGGGCGGCGAATGGGCGTCGGATCAGCCATCGTAGGCTCCTCGGTCGTGTGCGCCCGCGGCCGGGCATGGGCACTTTGCGTGTTGCGCCAGCGTACGGCATCCAACCGGACCCTTCGGACCACCAGGTTGCATCGTGTATCCTCCGCCGGCACCGCGGTCGGGTCCGAGCGTGGGCCAGGAGCGCGTTCGAAAGGGCAGGCCGAGTGTTCGGACGATGAGACGGTCGGTCATGGGCGCCGCCGCCACATTGGTCGTTGGCGGCACCCTCGCCTTCGGCGCGATCGCGAGTGGTGCGTTGCCGCTCGGATCGGGTCGACCGATGGACGACCCGGTGGCGAACGCCCGCAGCGAGCCCATCGCCTCGGTGGCCCCGACCTCACCGTCGACGCCCGTCCCCGACCCGATGCCGATGCCGACGCCCAGGCTGCGTCCTACCCCAGCGCCCACGCCGGTCCTCGTGGCCGCGCCGCTGACCGGGCGAATGGTCTCGCCCAGGGACGCTGCGCAGCACCCCATCGCGGTCATGATTGATGACGCTCCGGCGGCCCGCCCGCAGTCCGGCTTCACGACCGCGTCGGTCGTCTGGCAGGCGCCGGCAGAGGGCGGCGTGCCGCGCTACCTGTTGATCTTCGCAGACCAGATGCCGACCGACGTGGGTCCGGTCCGCAGCGCTCGCTCCTATTTCATCGCCTGGGCGGCCGAGTGGAGGGCGGTGTACGCGCACGTCGGTGGGTCCCCGCAGGCCATGTCCACGCTGCGGGCGAAGGGCGATGGCCAGCTGGTATACAACGCTGACGAGTTCCGCTGGGGCGGCATCTACTACCGGCGGATCCCGGAGCGCTCCTTACCCCACAACGTTTACTCGGACGCCAAGTCGCTGCGCAAGATGGCGACCCGACTCGGCGCCGAGAACGAGCCTCTCGACGCGGCCTGGACGTTCGGGCCCGACGCGCCGCTCGAGGCACGACCGAGTGGCGGCATCATCCGCGTCGCGTATCCCTACAACTCGATCGAGTACCGCTATGACCGCGCGACCAACACGTATCTGCGCGGCGTGACCGGCCAGGCGAAGCAGGTCGATGCCGCTACCGGGCAGCGGGTCGCGCCGAAGAACGTGGTCGTGATGCTGATGTCGTTCGCGCCGCTCAACGACGGGTCGAACCTGCAACGCGTGGAGGCCCAGATCGTCGGCGGCGGCAAGGCCTGGATCGCGACCAATGGCCGGACCATCGAGGGGACCTGGACGAAGACGTCGCTGGAGGGTCCGACCCGCTTCTACGACGAGGCCGGCAAACCCGTCAGGCTGACGGCCGGCCAGACCTTCATCCAGGTCATGCCCCAGGGCTCGAAGGTCACGATCAAGGACGGCCCGCTGCCACGGCCCGGGGCGGGTGGCCCCGGGTGACGCCCACGTCCGCGTAGATCCCGCGGGTTTCCCGGGCGACGTCGGCCCAGGTCCACCGTTCGCCGTCCGCCCGCACCCGGGCGGCCCCGGCGACCCGGGCATGGACCGTGTCATTGGTCCAGATCGCGGCCAGGGCGACGGCGAGCCGGCCCGGATCCCGGGGCTCCACCAGCAGCCCGGCGGAACCGACCAGCTCCGGCAGCGCCCCGTCGGCCGAGGCGACAACGGGGGTACCGCAGGCAAGCGCCTCCACGATCGGCAGGCCGGCCGCCTCGGACAGGACCGGCAGGACCGCCGCCCGGGCTGCGCGCACCAGCCCGGCCAGGGCCTCGAGCGAGAGCGCCGGGGCGTAGGCCAGCGACTCGCCGATCCCGTGGCGGGCAGCGGCCCGGGCGATCGAGGCCCGGTCGTCGGGACTCGCCCCGACGAGGAGGATCCGCGGTGGCCACGGGATCGTCGCGGCGAGGCCCTTCGGTCGTCCCTTGGCAGCCAGCATCGCGAGCGCGCCGAGCAAGGTGGCCAGATCGAGCCGGGCGTCGTAGCGTCCGGTGAAGACCATGAACCGATCCGGCACGCCGAGCCGGGCGCGCAGCTCGGTCGTCTCGGCACCGGACCGCTCGGAGGTCGATGGGGTGAACTCGGGCCGAGCCGCCAGGGCGACGACGCGCAGGCGCTCATGGTTGATGTGCAGGACCCGCCGGGCCGCCGTGGCCGCAGCGTCTGTGCCAACGATGACGGCCGCCGAATCGCGCAGCAGCCGGGCCCGGAGCCGATGCCCGAACCGGCCCGCGACGGATTGCTGGAACGCGCCGGGCATCTCCCAGGGCGCGAGATCGAGCAGGGTGACGACGACCGGCAACCCCGGCAGGACCGGCAACGGTCCGCCGCCCACGACGTGGTAGACGGCTCCGGCGGCCCCCATCCGATCGGCGCGCCAGGCCGCCCCGACCGACGCGCCCCGGAGCACGAACGGATCGATGGTCATGGCCGCGCCACCCAGCAGGCGGGTCGGCGGCAGAAGCCGTCGACCGACCACGTCAAGGCGCCGATAGCGGGCGGTAGGATCGGCCAGGTCGGAGCGCAGGAAGAGCGCGAATGACTCGCCCGGGAGCGGGTCGGCATCGAACGCTCCGAGCAGACCCTCGAGATACGCGGCCGTGAGCGGCGCCCGCTCTGGATCCTGCAACGGCCGGGCATCCAGAACCACCCGAACGCCGGGCACGGTCGCCGGCGAGCGGCCGCCAAGGCGTCCCGCAGCGTCGGCTCTCACGACCCGCGTTGACGGCGAAACAGACGGTCCCGCAGCTCTTCCACGCGCAGCTGGACGACGACGGCGAGGGCCTCGACGATGATTCGCCGGTTCATCTTGGATTGACCGACCCGTCGATCACGGAAGGTGATCGGCACCTCGCGAATGCGCGCTCCGGCACGGCTGGCCCGGAAGGTCATCTCGATCTGGAAGACGTAGCCACCGGCATGAATGCCCTCGAACGGGACGGCGGCCAGGGTTGGGGCACGCCAGGCCTTGAACCCGCCGGTCAGATCGCGCGGCCCCAGGCCCAACACCGTCCGCGCGAACAGGCTACCGCCGCGCGACACGATCCGGCGGCCGAGGCCCCAGTCGACCACGCCGCCACCGGGTGCGTAGCGCGAACCGATGACCAGGTCCGCGCGGTTGTCGGCGATCGGTCCAACCAGCCCGGGCAGGGCCCCCGGATCGTGGCTGAAATCGGCGTCCATCTGGACCACGATCTGGGCGCCGCCGCCGAGCGCCCGGGCAAACCCCTCGAGATAGGCCCGTCCCAGCCCCTGTTTCGCCGCCCGGTGGACGACCTGGATGCGCCGCTCGGTGGCTGCCAGGTCGTCGGCCAGACGGCCGGTCCCATCGGGCGAGTTGTCGTCGACCACGAGCAGCGTCGCTGCGGGGAGTGCTACCAGGATGGCCGTCGCGATGGGGCCGAGGTTCTCGGCTTCGTTGTACGTCGGCAGGATGACCCAGACGCCCAGGCCGGGCACAGGCGGCGCGGTCCCGAGGGCCATCGGCTGCGGCAGCTACCGCTACCTGACCGTGACCGTGCGGGTGAGCCGCGAGACACCGACCGGGCTGGTGGCCGTCACGGACGCCGTGTAGACCCCGGGCTCGACCAGCTCGCGCTGGCCGTTGCGGCCGTTCCACGACCAGGTCCACGTGCCCCGGGTGAGCGCCTTGTCGATCCAGGCCCGGCGAACGAGTGTCTTGCCCCGGTAGATGGATACCGAGACAGTCGCCGCCCGGAGCAGCTTGAGCGACAGCCTGTCCGTCTGGCCCAGCCTGGGAGTGAAGGAGCGGCTCGCCCAGGTGATGTCGACGATCGTGCGGTCGACCAGTACCGGCGTCAGTTGCACCGTTCCGTTGCCGGCGCTGTCGACGCCGTCCAGCCGGAAGCTGTAGATCCCGTCCTTGACGATGCCGCCGGCGGCATCCGTGCCGTCCCAGGCCCACTCGCCGGCCGTGACGCCGCTGAACTTCCAGGTTCGGACGGCCACGCCGGCCCGGTCCAGGACGCGAGCCCGGCCAGTGACCGGCTCGCTGGCGGCCATGGCCAGGGTCGTCAGGTCGAAGCGGCGATCGCCGTTTGGCGAAATGGACGGTGGAGCCGTGGTGGCGGTCAGCGCCGGGAACAGTGAATCGATCGTGACGACGGCCTGGTGCTGCGACCGATTGTCGGACGCGTCGGCCGTCCATACCGTGATCTGGTAGGGCCCATCGGGGGCGGCCGATCCGTCCGCGGCGCGGCCGTCCCAGGTGTACGCGGCGTCGGTTCCGTCGGCGGTGCCCGCGACAATGGGCGCTCCGGCGATGCCGTCGAAGTACGGTTCCACCCGCCAGCCGTACCTGGTCAGGCCGCTGGCGGTGAGCTGGACCGTGGTCGCATCCAGGCGGCCGTCCCCGTTCGGGGAGAAGGCGGTCGGGCTGACCGTCGCGGCGGTGATGACCGGCGCCACGGTATCGGTGATGAACTTGTCCTTGATGACCGCGTACAGCTCGGGCCGGCTCCCGTCGTAGCCGAGGGCCCAGATGCCGACACCACGCAGGTCGTACGCGTTGATCAGGTCGTACTTGGCGGCCAGCGTTTCGGCATCGTCGAAGTACAGCTGTCGCCAGCCGGTCTGGCAGCCGTAGATAGTGGAGCAGTACTCGCGTTGGTAGGCCGTCCACGCGCTGCCCTCGACCGGATCGTAGCGACGGCCATTCGCGCTGGCGAACTCCAGGGCCGTCTCGTACAGGACCGAGACGGAGGGCCCGTACTTCGCGGCGGAGGTCGTGGGCGCGTTCAGCTCGGACGTTGCCGTGGACCACGCCCGACCGTAGTAGGGCACGCCCAGGATCAGCCTGGAGGCCGGCACGCGGCTGGCATAGGCGGCCACGGTGTCGGCGATGTCATAGACCGGACCGCCGATCGGGGCGACCGATCCGGCGGTGCCCGACGAGGCGCCCTTGTAGTCGTAGCCCATGATCACGATCGCATCGGCGCCACCCGGGGCGGTCGCCGCCTCGATCGGGTAGTTGCCGATGTAGCCGGTGGCATCGAAGGTGAGCTGTTAGC
>JBKKDW010000030.1:0-3121 GCA_046708025.1 Candidatus Limnocylindrales bacterium | reverse complement strand
CCGGGGCCTCGAAAAGGAGCAGTCCGGACAGCCCGATGGCGACCGCAACGCCACTGAACGCGACCGCCTTGCCGGCGGTGGCGATCGTTCGCTCGACGGCTTCGCCCACGCTCCGTCCACGCCCCAGTTCCTCGCGATAGCGACTGACGATGAACAGGGAGTAGTCGATCGCGAGGGCCAGCCCGAGCATCGTCGCGATGTTCAGGACGAAGATGCTCATCTCCACCTGCTGGGCGACGAGGTAGATCAGGGCGAGGCTGCTGGGGATCGCCAGGCCGGCCACGAGCAGGGGCATGCCGGCAGCGACGACCGAGGCGAACACCAGGATCAGGACCAGGGCGGCGATCGGCAGCGAGACGACCTCAGCCTTCTGGAGATCCTTCTCGGACTGGTCGGCCGAGTCCTTGGTGATCGGGCCGTAGCCGGTCAGCAGGTAGGTGTAGCCGGCCGGCGGGGCGATCGCGGCCCGGATGTCGTCGACCGCGGCGACGGACGCCTCGTCGGTCAGGTCCAGCTGGATCACGACGTAGGCGGCGTCACCGGCCTGGCTGATGAAGCGCGGGTCGCGTGTCTCCGCGTAGCCCACGACGCCGGTGACCCGGGGATCGGCGGCCAGTCCGGCAACCGCCCGCGCGATGGCGTCCTGGAACGCCGGGGCGGTTGCGTCGGCGTCGGGCGTCCCTGCACGGAAGAGGGCGATGACGGCGCTCTTCCCGGCGCCGAACTCAGTGTCGAGGCGGGCCGCTACATCGGCCGATTCGGAGGTGGAATCGAGCCAGCCGCCGGCGCTCAGCACGGACGAGGTCTGGGTCGCGAGCGAGGCGGCGGCGACGGCCAATATGACCATCAGCACGGCCACCTGGCGGCGGAACCGATAGACGAGCGCTCCCCAGCGGGTGAACATCGGTGGATCCTCTCGATGGCGGGACGGGTTCTGTGACGATAGAGAATACTCATTCGCGTTGTCAAGTACGGCACTTGTGTTGAGCGCGCCCTCGAAGTAGTGTGACGGGAGCAGCCGTTCGTTTTTCAGGAGGCCATGTGCCACGCGTCAGCGCCGCCCACGAGCAGGAGGTCCGGGATCGGATCGTCACCGGGGCGCTCCGTGTCTTCAGCGAGAAGGGCTACCACGGCTCGACCATCGCGGACGTCTGTCGCGAGAGCGGGTTGTCGGTTGGGGCGATCTACACGTACATCTCGAGCAAGGAGGAGCTCTTCCGGTTGAGCTGCGACCTGATCTCGGCGCGCGGCCTGGACGAACTCTCACAGCGCCTCGTTTCGGCGACCACCACGGCTGAGCGGATGACCATCGCCATCGGCCTGTACATCGAAACGATTGACGAGTACGAGGGGGCGCCCGGCCAGGTCTCCTTGATCCAGGCCTGGGCGGAGGCCGACCGCGAGCCCGGTGTGCGCGAGATGCTGGCAGCTCGCCGTGAACGGTTGGTCGGGGCGGGCCAATTCCTGCTCTACCAGGGGATCGCCAGCGGCGAGCTGCCCGCCTGGCTCGACGTGGACGCCGTGACCCGCGGGTTTCTGGGCCTGCTCGATGGCCTGCTTCTCCAGCGGATCGAGGCCGGGAGTGCCTACCGCCCGAGCGACCTGCAGGATCGCGCCGGGGCGATGCTCGACCTGATGCTGGCGGCCGCGAGCGCCACCCGACCGAAGCCGCACTCGCCCCGGAGACTCAGCTCTCGAGCGTCGCCTCGACGCTGAGGGACACGTTGCCGATCAACGCCTGGCTGATCGGGCAGCCATCCCTGGTCTCCTCCGCCGCGGCGTTGAAGGCCGCGGCCGAGATTCCGGGGACCTTGCCGTGGACGGTCAGGGCGCTCGAGACCACCCGCCAGCCGGCCTCCACCTTGTCGAAGGTGACTTCGGCCGCGACATCCAGGCGCTCCGGTGGCGTGCCAGCGCGGCCGAGTGCGCCCGCGAGTGCCATCGAGAAACAGGCGGCGTGCGCGGCCGCCATCAGCTCCTCGGGGCTGGTCCTGCCCTCCGGCACCTCCGTGCGCGCTGCCCACGTCACGGGTAGGTCGGCGAACGAGCCAGACGAGACGGCGCTGACGGAGCCCGAACCCGTGGTGAGAGCGCCGGACCAGTTTGCTTCAGCGCGTCGGGTAGCAGCCATCGGAGTCTCTCCATTGTTCGATCTGGGTCGCCCGCATGGTCCCATAGCGGCCGCGAGCGCGTAGCCGAGGGCCCGGACCCGGTACCAACGCGCCACGGTGACGGTGACCCATGGCCCATACCGCGCGGACACGGTCACCCGCCACGATCCACCCGTGCCCACCGTCGTCCGTCGCATCGGCGCCTCATTGATCGCCGGCCTGCTTGTCTTGTCGCTGGCTGGGCCGGCGGCAGCCGCCCTGCCCGCGTTCGACCTGGCGACCGTCGCGCAGGCCGAGGCGAGCCTCGGTTCGCTGGTCAACGAGCAGCGCGTTGCGGCGGGTCTGGTTGCCCTGCAGTTCGATCCCGACGCGATCGCGATCGCCCGGAAGCGGGCCGAGACGATGGCCGCCGCGGATGTCCTCAGTCATACCAATCCGGACGGCAGCAACGTGTTCGACGCCATCGCCGCCGCCGGCATCCCGTGGTTCGGGGCAGGCGAGGTCATCGTCTGGAACAGCTACGGTGCCGAGACCGAGTCGACGGCCCAGGCGGTCACGGCCTGGCTGAGCTCGGCGCCACACCGCTCGATCGTGCTGTCCGCCGACTTCAACTACGTCGGCTTCGGCGCCGCCGTCTCGCCGCTGTCGGGCCATCGTTACTACGCGGGCGTGGTGCTCAAGCGAACGGATCGGACCGGCGCATGGGCCACGCCCGGAACGACCTCCGTTCGGGCCCTCGACAGCGCGAAGGCCCAGGTCACCGTGCGCTGGACGGGCGGGGATCCGCGCCTCCAGGTCCTGACCGCCGGGCTCCAGGACTATGAGGTCCAGCGGCGGGTGGTCGGCGGCACGTGGCGCGCACTGGGCACCACCACAAGGACCAGCGTGACCGAGACGCTGCCGCGCAATCGAACCTATGAATATCGCGTCCGGGCCCGTGATCGGGCCGGCAACCGGGGTGCCTGGAGCCTGGTCAGCGTCAGGATCTGAGCCGACCGCCACGTCCCAGC
>JBKKDW010000029.1:0-2889 GCA_046708025.1 Candidatus Limnocylindrales bacterium | reverse complement strand
CGCCGGCGACGAGTCGCTGCGGCCGCGCGGCTGGGTCGGGATGCACTGGTCGCCCGCGATCGCTGCCGAGGCCCTGGCGACACGAGGCGCGGCGGGCCTGTTCGACGAGTCGTCGTTCGCGAAGATCGAGATCGCAGGCCCCGGCGCCACGGCATTCCTGGGGCGGATGTGTGCCAACGAAATCGATCGCCCGGTCGGCTCCATCGTCTACACCCAGCTGCTCGATCGGCGCGGCGGTATCCAGGCGGATCTGACCATCACACGCCTGGCCGACAACAACTACCTGATGGTGACCGGCACCGCGGTGGGGAGTCACGACGCAGCCTGGCTGCACCACCACGTGCCGGACGACGGCTCGGTGGTGCTGCGGGATGTCACCGCCGGCCGCGTGTGCTTCGGGCTGTGGGGACCGCGGGCGCGCGACATCCTGGGCTCGGTCACCCGCGACGATGTGTCCGACAAAGGCTTTCCATACCTGACCGCGCGCGAGATCACGGTTGGCTCGGTGCCGGTCCTGGCCTTGCGGGTCACCTACGTCGGTGAGCTCGGATGGGAGCTGTATGCGGCCACTGACTACGGTCGGGCACTCTGGACGACGCTCTGGGAGGCGGGCCTGCCCCTTGGATTGGTCGCCGCGGGCTACCGGGCGATCGACGCGCTCCGGATCGAGAAGGGCTACCGCGTCTGGTCGAGCGACATCACGCCGGACGAATCGCCCTTCGAGGCAGGCCTTGGGTTCGCCGTCGCGTTCGACAAGGGGGTCGACTTCATCGGCCGTGCCGCGCTTGTTGTCGCCAGGGCCGCCGGACCGCGCAAACGCCTGCGTTGCCTTGTGCTCGACGATCCGCGCTCGGTCTGCCTCGGTAACGAGCCGGTGCGGGTAACCGGCGAGATCGTCGGACGGGTGACGTCGGGCGGCTATGGTTTCGCCGTCGAGCGCTCGATCGCGTACGCCTACCTGCCACCGGAACGGGCCGCGATCGGGACGCGTGGTGAGGTCGTGCTCTTCGGCGAGTGGATCGGATTCGAGGTCGCCCGTGAGCCGCTCTACGACCCCGAAGGCGCGAGGATCCGGGCGTGAGCACGATCGACGAGCGTCGCGCCTGGGTCGATCTGGGCCTCGCGATCGCCGACGAGGCGGATGCGATCGCGTTGCGGCACTTCCGGCGCGACCTGGAGATCTCCACCAAGCCGGACCGCACCCTGGTCACCCAGGCGGATACCGCGATCGAGCGGATGATCCGCGCACGGATCTCGGCCGCTCACGCTGACCACGGCCTGGTGGGTGAGGAATACGGAGTCGAAGGCGGCGATGCCCGGGTCCGCTGGTACATCGATCCGATCGATGGGACACACAACTTCGTCCGTGGCGTGCCGTTGTTCGGGATGCTGCTCGGCGTCGAGGAGGACGGCGAGCTCCAGGCCGGAGTCATCTCCGCTCCCGCGCTCGGCGAGCGCTGGTACGCATGGCGAGGTGGGGGCGCCTGGGCGGTTCGGGCGGCGGCGGGCGATGAACCCCGACGGCTTCGGGTGTCCACGGTCACTGCCGTCGGCGACGCGCAGCTGCTGTACGGCAGCGCGCGCGATATTCGCGCGTCCGGGCGGGCTCCAGGGTTCGAATCGCTGCTCGACGACGTCTGGCGAGAGCGTGGCTTTGGCGACTTCTGGGGCTACGCGCTGGTCGCGGAAGGTGCCGCCGAGGGCATGGTCGAGGTCGACCTTTCGACCTGGGATGCCGCGGCGCCGGCCATCATCGTCGAGGAGGCCGGTGGCCGATGGTCGGACCTCGACGGGGATCGGAGGATCGACGCGCGGACCTTTCTGGTCAGCAACGGCGTCCTGCACGAGGAACTCCGGCGCCGGTTGCGAAACGCCGGCTGATCCGTTGCTCCCGAGGGAGAACCAGATGCACCCACGATGTACCGCCTACATCGCCATCGCGACGGTCATGCTGATCGCCGGCTGCCAGTCGGCCGCTACCTCGCCGAGCTCGGTGGCGACGCCGTCGCAACCCGCACCCAGCGGCAGCGTGGAGCTTTCCCCGCCCGACGCCGGCGCGACCATCGATCCCGACTGGGTGACGCGGCCGGCTTTGACGTGTGGAGATGATAAACGGCTCTTTCCTCCTGAAGCGCTGTCCGGGCTCGGGTTAGGCGAACTGGGCCTCGACCCCACCGCGGCAGTCCTGCGGTCGACGATTGCCGACAAGCCCGACTACTACCCGGACACCGGGTGGCATCGCGTTCTCGATGATCCCGCCGCCGTCACGTTCGTCGCGACCGGGAACGTTGAGACGCCGTGGTTCGAGATAACGGTCGGTCTGTTCGACGGCACTCTCCAGCCGATCATCCAGGGCCAATGCGCCCTCGACATTGCCGCCCCATCGGGCATCAGCTTCGGGAGCTGGTGGCTGGACCCGAACGGGCCGCCGATCACACCCGAAACGACGACCCTCGCGATTCTGATTCGCGAGGTCGATTGCGCGAGCGGAAAGCCGCCCGAAGGGCGCGTCCTCCCGCCGACGATCATCACGACCGCGCACGCGTTCGAGATCGCGATCGGCATTCGCAAGCAAGCGACCGCGCAGGATTGCCCGAGCAACCCGGCCCATCCGATCGAGCTCGCCCTTCCAGAGGCGATTGGCGCGCGGGGGCTCTTCGACGCCAGCCGGTATCCGCCTCGGGCGGTTACGACCGAGGATCCAGGGTAGCCGCGGTCGGGGACTGGCTGTGATCACGCGGAGGTTGTTGACGCCCCCGGGAGGGTCGCCCATCGCCGCATAACCGCTCCACCAGACTGCTACGGATAGAATCTCGGCTCACGCCGCCCGCATTGGGTGCATCCGGGCCGGAATCCGGCTCGTCCTGAGCGTGGATCTGCGGCCACGAT
>JBKKDW010000028.1:0-4570 GCA_046708025.1 Candidatus Limnocylindrales bacterium | reverse complement strand
ATCGGCGGCCGCGAGGTCCAATCTGACGAGGCCGCCCAGGACTGGCAGGACGCGCTCGACCTCTACCGGCTCCTGGAGGAGGAGATCGTCCCGAGCTATTACGGGCGCGATGCGGACGGATTGCCGCGGCGCTGGCTGGCCTTGATGCGCCGTGCGATGGCCACCGCGCTGTGGCAGTTCTCGACCACCCGGATGCTCCAGGAGTACACCGAGTGGCTGTACCTGCCGGCAGCGGGTGTCCCGGCGGCCCGGGTCGGGCGCGCGCCGCTCGTCGCCGAAGCCGGCTAGGGGCAGGCCGGTGGCTCCACGAATCTCGCTCGCCCTCGCGATCCACAATCACCAGCCGGTCGGAAACTTCGGCTGGGTCTTCGCCGAGGTCTACGGACAGGCCTATCTGCCGATGCTCGAGGCGCTGGAGAACCACCCCGGCGTCCGCCTGTCGCTCCACTACAGCGGTCCCCTGCTGGAGTGGCTCCAGGCCGAGCGTCCCGAGTTCATCACCCGCCTGGCCGCCCTGGTTGCACGCGACCAGGTCGAGATCCTGGGCGGTGGCTACTACGAGCCGGTGCTGGCATCTCTCCCCGAGCGCGATCGGATCGGCCAGCTGCGGCGCATGGGCGACGAGCTGGAGGCCATGTTCGGGCGGCGCCCGAATGGTGCCTGGCTGGCCGAGCGGGTCTGGGAACCGGACCTGCCGACATCCCTGGCGGCGGGCGGCTACGCCTGGACGGTGCTCGACGACGCCCACTTCCGCGCGGCGGCGATCCCCGAGCAGGACCTCTGGGGGCCGTATACCACGGAGGATCAGGGTCGCCTGCTGACCGTCTTCGGCACCGAGCAGGGCCTGCGCTACCGGATACCGTTTCGCGACGTCGAGGACGTCATCAGCTACCTGCGCGAGCACGCCACGGCGGACGGCGGGCGCGTCGGCACGATGGGCGACGACGGCGAGAAGTTCGGGTCCTGGCCATCGACCTGGCAGCACTGCTGGGGCGAGGGTCGCTGGGTGGCCCGGTTCTTCGAGGCGCTGGAAGCCAACGCCGACTGGCTGACGACCACGACCCCCTCGGCCTGGTTGGCCGAGCATCGTCCGATCGGGCGGGTCTACATTCCGACCGGCTCGTACGCCGAGATGGGCGAGTGGGCCCTGCCGGCCGACGAACGCCGGACCTACTCGGCGGTCGTGCGCGCCGCGCAGCAGGCCGGACGGCCGGAGGCGCGCTGGTTGCGCGGCGCGTTCTGGCGCAACTTCCAGATCAAGTACCGCGAGATCAACGATCTGCACAAACAGATGCTGCGGACATCCGACAAGGTCGACGCGATGAAGCCCGGACCGGCTCGCGAGCGGGCCCTGGATCACCTCTATCGCGGCCAGTCCAACGACTGCTACTGGCACGGCCTGTTCGGCGGGATCTACATCAGCCATATGCGGCTGGCCACCTACGAGCACCTGATCGCGGCCGAGGACCTGGCCGATAGCGTGTCCGGCGAGCTCCACCTGGCCGAACGTCGCGATCTGGACATGGACGGCCAGGACGACATCCGGCTGGCCGGCCCCGGCCAGGTCGTCACGATCGACCTGACCTCTGGCGCCGGAATCGGTGGCTGGGACATCCGGGCGGTGCGCCACGCGCTGGGCGCGGTGCTGCGCCGCCGGCCGGAGGCATATCACGAGACGCTCAAGAGCCACGAGGCGCTGCTGGCAAGCGTGGCTGACCTGCCTGAGGGGCCGTCCGGGGGCGCCGAGGCAGGCGCCCCGGCATCGATCCATGACATCGTGATGACCAAGGAGGTGGGCCTGGCAGCGCAGCTCCACTACGACCCCTACGAGCGGCGCTCCGGCCTCGTCCGCTTCCTGGCTCTCGGCACCGACGCCGAAGCGTGGTCGACCGGTGAGGCCATCGAGCTCGGCGATGCCGTCGACGGCGCGTTCGAGATCGGGAAACTGGAGACCGATCGGCTGATCGCCCGCCGCGTCGGCGACGTCGCGGGGCCGGCCGGGCCCATCGAGGTCCGGATCGTCAAGGATCTCGTGCTCGGCGGTGACCGGCGCAGCCCAACGCTGGACCTCACGGTCACGGTGGAAAATCGCTCCACATCGCCCCTGGCGGCGCTGTTCGGGCTCGAATGGACCCTGACGATGCTCGGTGGGGGCGGAAATCCGGCCGCCTGGTGGGAGATGGATGGCGCGCGGACGGGCCACGATTCACGGGGGATCTCGGCCGGGGTCAGCACCTTCGCCCAGGGCAACGACTACGTGGGCCTGGCCGTGACCACGACCCTGTCGCGACGGGCCACGGCGTGGTGGGCACCGGTTGAGACCGTGTCGAACTCGGAAGGCGGCTTCGAGCGCGTCTACCAGGGCTCGGGACTGCTGCTCGGCTGGCCGCTTGCGCTCGCCGCCGGCGAGTCGTTCACGGTCGCGGTCGGCCACGTCGTCACGACCGCCTACGACCGGGCGATCGAGGAGCGCGCTGCCGCTGCTACGGTGTCCGTTGGCGCCTGAACCGGGCTATATTGGCCCAGCACGCTATGCCAATTGACGACCATTCCCACGTTCAGCTGAGCCCGCCTACGGCCGGCGAGCTCGACGTCGAGCGCGATTCGGATGTGCCGATTTCGACCCAGATCTTCTGGCAGCTCGCCTACCAGATCGACTCGGGCCGGCTGTTGCCCGGCTCGCGCCTGGCCCCGGTTCGTGAACTCGGAGCGGCGCTGCGGGTCAATCCAAACACCATTCGCGCCGTCTATCGGCGGCTGGCCGACGGCGGCTACGTCACGAGCCGCCATGGCGCCGGAACCCATGTCGCGGAGCGGCCGCCCCAACGTCGAGGGACTGAGGCGCTGGCCGGGATCGTGGCCGAGATGCTCCGCCGAGCGGCCCACGCCGGATTCACCGCGGACGAGCTGGCGGCCGCCACGTTCGCGGCCGCCACCGAGCGCAAGCGGCCCGGACCGCTCGTTCGCGTGCTCTTCGCCGAATGCACCAACGCCGATGCCGGGTTCGACGCGGAGCGACTCGTGGCTGCCTTCCCGGGCACCATCGAGGCCGAGGGCAGCCGTCTCGACGACCTGCCCGAACGACTCGAGCGCTTCCATTACGACCTCGTGGCCACGACCACGTTCCACGCCGACGAAGCCCAGGTGCTGGTCGCCGGGCGCGTCCCGGTGGTGGCCATGCTGGTGGGACCCGCCTATCTGGAACTGGTCCATGAGGTCGCCGGGCTACCGCACGGTTCGCGTGTCGGCCTCGTGTGCGCCTCCGAGCGCGGGGCCGACAATATCCAGGAGACCCTGATGATCGCCGGGAACCGGGGCGTGGAGATCGTTTCAGCCCTCATCGCCGCGTCGGAGGATCTCGAGCTCATCGATCGAACCGCCGATCTGATCCTGATGTCGCGTGAGGCCCTGGCCGCCGGCCTCGATCGCTCGTTTTCGCGGCCGGACCGGATCCGACCGTGGACCTACGACTTCGACCCGTCCGGCCTGGAGCTCCTGCGCCGTGCGATCGAGCACGTCGCCCGGGCGAGGCCGGCCGAGGCCATCACCGCCTGACACGGGCGCGCTTACCTGACCCGGGGCCAGGGCCGGAGCCGTACGATGCTCGGGTGATGCGCGACTTCCACGTCCGGCGCGAACCTCGTGAGCGGTACGCCGTCGCCAGCCCGCTCATCGGCAGCCGGGGCGACCTGATCGTCGCCGACATCGCCGGCATCCGCCGCCTGGCCGGCCGGATGAACACCGAGCGCCCTGCCGGGGCCCCGTCGGTCAACGCCGGCGAGATCGGGGCGCTGGGACTGCTCCACGAGATCGGCCACCTGCTGATCGCACGCTATGAGGCAACCCGCCGTCCGGGTGCGCTGACCTCCGCGCTGGCCGACCTTGAAACCCGGCTCGGATCGGACACCGGCCACCTCCTGGATCGTTTCGGCCAGGAGTTCCCCGGTCGGGATTCGGAGCCGGAGCCAGCGGCGCACCGTCTCGAGGAATTGCTGCTGACCCGGATCTCCAACGAGAACCCGGCCCTCGGTCGGCTCCATGAGCTGGTCGACGATCGGGCACTCGCACAGGACACCCGCTATGGCGAGGCGATCGCCGGGCTGGAGGCGATCTTCGCCGCCGGCCCACCCAGCGACCTCGGCGGCGTGTCGCTGATCGAGCTGATGCGCGCGCCCGCACGCTACGCCCCGACCTCGCTGGCCAGCCAGCTGCGCTACATCCGGGAGCAGTGGGGGCCGATCCTCGGCGCGGGACTCGAGGACCTCATGCACCGGCTGGACCTGGCAATCGGGATCATGGCCGAGGAGGAGCGCGCGCTCCACCTGCGCTTCGGCGGCGGCCCGGGCGGCGGCGGCGCGGGCGGTAAGGTCGAGACCCCGTCGTTCGCGGGCGCGTCAGATGAACCCGAGGCCTTCTCGTCCGATTCGGCCTGGATGCCGCGGGTCGTGCTGCTGGCCAAGAGCACCTACGTCTGGCTCGATCAGCTGTCGCGGACCTACGGCCGGGACATCTCGACCCTCGACGCGATCCCGGGCGAGGAGCTCGACGCGATCGCCCGCTGGGGGGTCAC
>JBKKDW010000027.1:0-5528 GCA_046708025.1 Candidatus Limnocylindrales bacterium | reverse complement strand
CCCCTCGATCGCCCAAAGCTGCGATCGGTCCCCCGCAAGCAGGGGGACAGCAGGAAGATGAACCCGACACGTCGGCCAAAGCCAGGAGTTCTCTCTGACGTCTAGCGTCTGAGGGCTTCCACCATTGCTGTGCCCATGTCGGTGGGGGTGGGGGCGATCACGATTCCTGCGTCTTTTAGGGCGGCGATCTTGGCCTCGGCGGTCCCTTTGCCACCGGAGATGATCGCCCCGGCGTGGCCCATCCGCTTGCCCTCCGGAGCCGTCCGGCCGGCGATGAACGCGACCTTCGGGACGTCGGGCATGTGCTCGGCGGCCCATGCCGCGGCGGTCTCCTCGGCCGCCCCGCCGATCTCGCCGATCAGGACGATCGCCTCGGTCTCGTCATCGGCCGCGAACAGCTGGAGGATGTCGAGGAACGTCGTCCCGATCACCGGGTCGCCGCCGATCCCGACGCAGGTGGACTGGCCGATCCCGGCGTCGCTCATCGCCTGGACCGCCTCGTAGGTGAGGGTCCCCGAGCGGGACACGACCCCGACCCGCCCCTCGCGGTGGATCGAGCCCGGGATGATCCCGACCTTGGCCCGGCCCGGCGATGTGGCGCCGGGGCAGTTCGGCCCGATCAGGCGGGCGCCGGCCGCCCGGACCATCTCGACCACCATGATCATGTCGAGGGCCGGGATGCCCTCGGTGATACAGAAGATCGTCTTGATCCCGGCCGCTGCGGCTTCCATCACGGCGTCGGGAGCGCCGGCCGCGGGAACGAAGATGCAGGACGTGTCGGCGCCGGTCTCGCGAACCGCATCGGCCACGGTGTCGAAGACCGGGACCTGGCCGTCCAGGGCCGTCTGGCCGCCCTTCCCGGGCGTCCTCCCGGCGCCCACGGGGGTGCCGTACTCGAGCATCGCCGCGCCGTGGAACGAGCCCTCGCGGCCGGTCAGGCCGTGGACGACGACGCGGCTCGACTTGTCGATGAGGATGCTCATTCCGACGCTCCCTTCGACGCGGCCACGGCCTGCGCCGCGGCGTCATCGAGCGTGGCCGCTGTCACGAACTGGGCCGCCTCGAGCAGGACGGCTGCCTCTTTGGCATTGGTGCCGACGATCCGGACGACCATCGGGACGTCACGCTCCTGCTGGGCGCGGGCCTCGATCAGGCCCCGGGCGACCTCATCGCCGCGAGTGATCCCGCCGAAGATGTTGACGAGGATCGCGTCGACCTTCGGGTCGGCCAGGATGAGCCGCATCGCCTCGGCGACCTTGTCGGATCGGGCTCCGCCGCCGATGTCGAGGAAGTTCGCCGGCTCGCCGCCGGCCCGCTTGACGAGGTCCATCGTCGTCATCGCCAGGCCGGCCCCGTTGACCATGCAGCCGATCGTGCCGTCCAGCTTGATGAAGGTCAGGCCGGCCTCGCGCGCCTCGCGGTCGGCCGGGTCCTCCTCGTCGGGATCGCGCAACGCCTCCAGCTCGGGATGGCGGGCCAGCGCGGAATCGTCGAGGCTGATCTTCGCATCGAGGCAGACCAGCCGCTCCACGGGGGCGCCGGCGGCATCGAGCTCGCGCACGATGGCCAGCGGGTTGATCTCGACCAGGTCCGCGTCGTGGGCGCGCATCGTGGCGACAAGCCCCCGGGCGATCGCCACGCCGGCCTTGAGATGGGCGCCCAGGCCCATGGCGAATACGAACTGGCGGGCCTGGAAGTCGAGCAATCCGAGCAGCGCGTCGGCGTGGACGCGAACGATCGCGCCCGGGTTATCGGCCGCGACCTGCTCGATCTCCACGCCGCCCTCGGCCGAGCCCATCAGGAGGATCCGCCCGGCCGCCCGATCGACGACCGCCGACATGTAGAACTCCTTCGCGATGTCGGCGGCCGCGGCGACCAGGACCTTGCGGACGGTGATCCCCTTGATGTCCATGCCCAGGATCGAGCCGGCGATCAGCTCGGCCTGCGCGGCGGAGCCGGCCAGCTTGACGCCGCCGGCCTTGCCACGACCACCCACCAGGACCTGGGCCTTGATCACGACCTGCTGGGCGCCGCCGGCGAAGAACCGCTCGGCCGCCTGCCGGGCTTCCTCCACGGTGTGGGCGACCTCCCAGCCGGGCACCGGCAGACCCTGGGTCAGCAACAGGGACTTGGCTTCGGCTTCCTGGATCTTCACGGGCAGCAGGCTCCCGGGTGCAGGCGGGGCGGAAGGCGATGGTACCGCGTCGTCCGGTGCCGCAGCGAGACCCGGCCGTCGCGGGCGCCGCGGCTCTCGACGCGGCTACAATCGCGGCCTATGGCCCACCGTGTGACCTTGATCCCCGGCGACGGCATCGGACCGGAGCTGGCGGAGGCATCGCGCCGCGTCCTGGACGCGACCGGCGTGGACTTCGAGTGGGAGGTCCAGGACGCCGGCGAGGCGGTCATGGCCCGGTACGGGACGCCGCTGCCGGAGCACGTCCTGGAGTCGATCCGGCGCAACAGGGTCGCCCTCAAGGGCCCGATCACGACCCCGGTCGGGTCAGGCTTCCGGAGCGTCAACGTCGCGCTTCGCCAGGCGCTCGGGCTATACGCGAATCTGCGCCCGGCCCGGAGCATGAAGGGGCTCGACACCCGCTACCAGGATGTCGACCTCGTCATCGTGCGCGAGAACACCGAGGATCTCTACGCCGGCATCGAGCACATGGTCGGCCCCGACGCCGCCGAGAGCATCAAGATCATCACCCGGGCCGCCTCGGAGCGGATCGCCCGGTTCGCCTTTGAGTACGCGGTCGCCAATGGTCGGCACAAGGTGACGGCCGTGCACAAGGCCAACATCATGAAGCTGTCCGATGGACTCTTCCTCGACAGCTGCCGGACGGTCGCAGCCGAGTATGACGGCCGGATCGAGTTCGAGGACCGGATCGTCGACAACCTGTGCATGCAGCTGGTCCAGAAACCGGAGCTGTACGACGTCCTTGTGCTGCCCAACCTGTACGGCGACATCGTCAGCGATCTGGCGGCCGGCCTGATCGGCGGCCTGGGCGTCGCGCCGGGCGCCAACATCGGGACGGAGGCGGCTGTGTTCGAGCCGGTCCATGGCTCGGCGCCCAAATACGCCGGGCAGGACAAGGCCAACCCGACCGCGTTGATCCTGTCCGGTGCGCTGCTGCTTCGCCACCTCGGCTACCCCGATGAGGGCCGGCGACTCGAAGGCGCCGTTCGGGCCGTCATCGAGGATGGTCGAACGGTGACCCACGACATGGGTGGCACAGCCGGCACCGCCGCCTTCGCCGACGCGATCATCGCCCGCCTGGTGGTCACGCCGGTGATGCCATGACCGGGCTGCCGGCCAGCGTCCGCCTTCCGCGCAAGCCGGCCGGTACCGCGCGGCAGGGGCTCGGCGCCACGGGTCGCCGTGACGAATGGACGCTCGCCCCCGTCGTGCAGGGCATCCTCTTCACGGTCTGCGCGAGCTACCTCTTCGTCAGCGGCATCCTGCTCACGCCCCTGCTCGGCACGCCGTACGAGGTGGACGGCTATCTGTCGCCGCTCTTCTCGCCCCTGATCCGGCCCGACTGGCTGCCGACCTGGCTCAGCCCAGGCCTCTTCATCCTGTGGGTCCCGCTCGGCTTCCGGGCAACCTGCTACTACTACCGCAAAGCCTACTACCGGTTCTACTTCGCGGATCCGCCCGGCTGCGCGGTGGGCGAACCGTCGATCCACCGGCGCTATGCGATGGAGAACCGGTTCCCGTTCATCCTGCAGAACCTCCATCGACTGTTCCTGTACCTGGCCTTCCTTCCGCTCTTTTTCCTGTGGCTCGATGCCGGGCTGGCGATGGTCCACGAGGGCCAGGTGCGTCTTGGCCTGGGCGTGGCGATTCTGTTCGTCAACGCGTTCCTCTTGACCGGCTACTCGTTCTCCTGCCACTCGCTCCGCCATCTCGTCGGCGGGCAGCTCGACTGCTTCTCGTGCTCGCGTCGAACCAGGGTCCGCTACACGCTCTGGCAGCGGTTGACCTCCCTGAACGTCCACCACATGGCGTGGGCCTGGGCGAGCCTGGTCTCGGTCACCCTCGCCGACGTCTACGTACGCCTCCTGGCGATCGGCGTCGTGACCGATCCCGCGATCCGCTTCTAGGCCCCGTACCCCAGTTGGCTCACCCGATCAGGCTCCAGCGGCGCGCCCACGACGTGCTGGTGATCGGCGCCGGCGGTGCCGGCCTGCGCGCCGCGATCGAGGCAAAGGCTGCCGGGGCCGATGTCGGTCTCGTCTGCAAGTCGCTCCTCGGCAAGGCCCACACGGTGATGGCCGAGGGCGGCGTGGCGGCGGCCCTTGGCCACGTGGCGCCGGCGGACTCCTGGCGGGTCCACTTCCGCGACACGATGGTCGGCGGCAAGCTCCTCAACAATCCGCGGATGGCCCAGCTTCACGCCATGGAGGCGCCCGACCGCGTGCGCGAGCTGGAGCTGTGGGGCGCCGTCTTCGACCGAACCGAGGACGGCCGGATCCTGCAGCGGCCGTTCGGTGGTCATTCGCACCCGCGCCTGGCCCACGTCGGCGACCGAACCGGGCTGGAGATGATCCGGACCCTCCAGGATCGGGCCGTGGCTGCCGGGATCGAGGTCTACATGGAGTGCACGATCACCCGGCTGATCACCGGTCCCGAAGGTGTGCGCGGAGCGTTCGGCTACTGGCGAACGACCGGGCAGCCGATCGCGTTCGCGGCCAGGGCGACCGTCCTGGCGACGGGTGGGATTGGCAAGGCCTACGAGGTGACCTCCAACTCGTGGGAGTACAGCGGCGACGGCCAGGCGCTTGCCTACGAAGCCGGCGCCGACCTGATCGACATGGAGTTCGTGCAGTTCCACCCCACGGGCATGGTCTGGCCGCCGGGCGTCCGCGGGCTGCTGGTCACCGAGGCGGTTCGGGGCGAGGGCGGGATCCTGCGCAATGCCCGGGGCGAACGGTTCATGTGGACGTACCTGCCCGACGAGCGCCGAGCCGAATACGCCGAGACCGACGACGAAGCCGCGCGCTGGGTCAGCGCGCTCTCGCGCGGTCGCGAGACGGACGCCCGCCGGCCACCCGAGCTGTCGACCCGCGACAACGTGGCCCGGGCCATCTACACCGAGGTGAGGGAGGGTCGAGGGTCGCCCCACGGTGGGGTCTTTCTCGACATCAGCTACCTGCCGGCCGACCACGTCCGGCGCAAGCTGCCGTCCATGTACGAACAGTTCAAGGAGCTGGCCGACGTCGACATCACCCGCGGCCCGATGGAGGTCGGCCCCACGACCCACTACGTCATGGGCGGCATCCGGGTCGACGCCGAGAGCGGTGTGACGACCGTTCCCGGGCTGTATGCGGCGGGCGAGGTGGCAGCCGGCATGCACGGCGCGAATCGCCTGGGCGGCAACTCGCTGTCCGACCTGCTCGTGTTCGGCGCCCGAACCGGCGCCGCGGCCGCCCGGCAGGCCTCGAACGGTGAAGCGGAGCCGTATCTCGATCCGGTCCAGCTCCAGGCGGCAGCCAACGCCCTGGCCCGCCCGCGCGAGCGGGGCCCGGGG
>JBKKDW010000026.1:0-5401 GCA_046708025.1 Candidatus Limnocylindrales bacterium | reverse complement strand
GGTTCGTCCTCTACTACACGGCCCGCGCTCCCGACATCACGCGACCGGCCGGGATCGGCAGCCAATGCATCACGCTTGCCGTGGCGGCAGTCCCAGAAGGCCCGTTCGTCGATAGCTCGACCGAGCCGCTCGTCTGCCAGGCTGATCTCGGCGGCTCCATCGACGCCACGGCCTTCGTCGACTCCGACGGCTCCAAATACCTCATCTGGAAGAACGACGGCAACTGCTGTGGCCTGCCGACCCGATTCATCATCCAGCCCCTATCCGACGACGGACTGCGCCTGACCGGCAAGCCGTCGGATATGGGCGTCGTCAACGACGAACCATGGGAGGCCGGCCTGATCGAAGCGCCGACGCTCATCCTCAAGGACGGCGTCTACTTCCTCTTCTACTCCGCCAACGGCTACGACACGGAGTTCTACGCCGTCGGCTACGCGACGTCGACGAAGGTGCTCGGCCCGTACGTCGATGCCCCCGAGAACCCTATCCTCGCGAGCGCCTGGGGCCGCCCCGTGACGTCGCGCGCGCGTGGGCCGGGCCACCAGTCGGTGGTGTCCACGAAGGACGGCCAGTTGTGGATCACCTACCACGCCTGGGACGAGGACGCGGTCGGCTACAGCAACTTCGGCGCGCGAACCGTCTGGATCGACCGGCTCGAGCTCGTCGGCGGAATGGCCGTCGTCAAGGGCCCGACCGGCCACCCGCAGCCGATCCCATGACGACCGTCGATCGACCCGTCGAGCAACAGGAGAGGCTGGCGGCCTCGACGCTCGAGCTCGACCGCGGGTTCGTCCTGGCGACGGGCATCGAGTGCAGCGCACCGCTCGTTGACGGGCGGCGGGTGGACGAGCTCGTCAAGACCGGCCACATCGATCGCTATGCCGACGACTTCCGGCTGGCCCGCGATCTCGGCGTTCACTATCTGCGGTACGGGGTCCCATTCCACGTGGTCGACGCCGGTGCCGGAACGTTCGATTGGGCCTGGATCGACCGGGCCCTGGACGCCTGCCGTGCCAGCGGCCTGACGCCGATCGTCGACCTCATGCACTTTGGCGTTCCCGACGATCTCGGTGACTACCAGAACCCGGCGCTCCCGGAGCGCTTCGGCGCGTACGTCCGGGCCTTCGTCGAGCGCTATCCGTGGGTCCGCTACTACACGCCGGTGAACGAGCCGTACATCACCGCCGCCTTCTCGGCGCGACAGGGGTTCTGGAACGAGCAGCGAACCGATGAGACGGCCTTCGTGGGCGCGCTCCTCAACGTCGTGCGCTGCTCCGTCATCGGAGCGACCGAGATCCGTCGGGCTCGTCCCGACGCCGTCCTGATCGGGGCGGAGACGTGTCACTACACCCACCCCATGGTGCCCGACGCGATCGAGCGCGCCGACCTCGAGAACGAGCTGCGGTTCACGACCTTCGAGCTTGCCTTCGGGCGCGACCTGCCCGCCATCGTCGTTCGCCACCTGCTCGACCACGGCGTCACGGCCGACGACCTGAGCTGGTTTGGGCGTCATGGAAGCGACGAGAACTGGCTGGCCGGCAACGACTACTACTCGACGAGCGAGATGATGGTCGGGACCGACGGTCAGCTCCGATCGAGTGGTGTCCGCCTCGGATATTACGAACTCGCCCACCAGTACCACGACCGGCTGCGTGTTCCGATCATGCACACCGAGACGAACAGCGAGGGCGAGGCCGCTGGAGCCTGGCTCGACGCCCAATGGACGGACATCCTCCGCCTCCGCCGGGAGGGATTTCCGATCCGAGGGTTCACCTGGTACGGCCTCGTCAACCACGTCGATTGGGATTCGACGCTGACGGTCGAAGCCGGCCGCGAGAACGGCTGTGGGCTGGTCTCGCTGGACCGCCGGCCGACCGCGATGTATCGACGGTTCGCGGCGCTCGACGCCGCCGAACTCCGAACTCGGGGCGGGCGCGCCCAGCACAACGGGAGAGTCGAATTGACGACCATGGAACTCGCGCAGACCCCTTCCGCCGCCCTCGACAGCGACATCGAGCGGCTCCACCGCGACGGGATCACGGGACTCCAGGACGCGTTCCCGCGCGATTGGGTCGAACGGCTTCGTGAGGACATGATGACGGCCTTCTGGGCTGCCATCCAGCGGCCCGGTGGCGCAGTCGGCCGCGGCCCCCGACGGTGGTATGTCGAGGTCCATCCCCAGGACATCACTGGCTTCGTCGAGCTGGCCAGCCACCCGTGGGTTGCCCGCCTGTGCGAAACGGTGCTCGGCCCCGACTATGAGATCGTCGAGATCGGCTTCGACGTCCCGTTCCAGGGCGCCCGGTTCCAGCCGTGGCATCGTGACTTTCCCTCGCCCCCGGAAACCTACGAGGATCGCCGGATCACCTCGCTCGCGTTCAACCTAACGGGCGTCGACGTGACCGAGGACATGGGTCCGTTCGAGATTGCGTCAGGGACGTTGTGGGACGACGGGCGGACCTGGAAGGACGAGATGTTCTCGCCCAAGGAGGCTTGGCCGCGGTTTGCCGAACTGGGCCTCCGCAAGTTCCCACAAATGGGCGACATCTCCGCCCGATCGGCACTGACCATCCACCGTGGCACGGAGCACGCGTCGCCGATCGCCCGACCGGTCCTGGTCCTGGGTGTGGACGCGCCAGGCGCTGGCCACGCCGCGCTCCACGACATGATGGTGACCCCGGCCTACCACGCGAGCCTGCCAGAAGAGATCCGCCGGCACCTTGTCTGCCGCGTGGCGGACGAACTCGTGCCGGTCGTCCAGAAGCACGACATCGAGGGTCTGGTCATGGGCGCGGAGGAGTAGCGACCGCCCAGCGGTCCACGGCTCGCACGACCACGTTCGGACGCCCGTGACGAGCGACCGCACCGGCGTCGTCGCCGTATCGTCCGATAGCGTGACCTTGTAGCCTGGGAGCAGCGCCGCCATGACTGATCTCATCCTCGTCACCGGCGGTGCCGGAACGCTCGGTCGCGCCATTGCACCCGCTCTCAGGGAGGCTGGCTTCGGCGTGCGCCTCCTGGACATCGTGCCGATCGACGGCGCCCCGGCGGGCGTCGAGGCAGTGGTCGGGGACGTGCGTGACGCAGTCGACATCCGCCTGGCGATGGTCGGCGTGACGGCGGTCATCCATGCCGCTGCGTGGCATGGGATCCACCTGCGCGACCATCCACGGGATGACTTCTGGCATCTCAACGTCACGGGCACCTACCGCGTCTACGAGGCCGCCGCCGCGGCCGGCGTCCGGGCAATCGTGTACAGCTCCACGATGGGCGTTTACGGGGAATCTCGGCGTCCGCCCGCCGGCGCGCCCGCGACGCGCATCTCGGAAGACCTGCCGCGCCGGCCAGGGGACATCTACGGCTTGTCCAAGGTCATCGGCGAGGACATGTCCGGTGCCTACACGCGGATCGCGGGCATCGCCGGTGCCTCGCTGCGCTACGGCATGTTCGTACCGGAAGCCATTCATCGCATGGGGATCCGCTTCCTGTACGGGGGCGTCGATGAACGCGACGTTGCCCGCGCGAATCTCGCGGCGCTTCAGCGCCTGCTCCGAGACGGCGGCCACCTCGGCGCCTTCAACGTGTTCTCCGCGCTCCCGTTCATAGTCGACGACGGCGACGACCTGCGCACGGATCCGTTGGTTGCGATCGGGCGACACTGGCCTGATGCCCCGGCGCTCCTGGAGGCGGCCGGCGTCAAGCCATGGGGCCCGATCGACGAGGTCTATGAGATCGGGCGGGCCGAGGCCACCATCGGCTTCCGCCCCCGTTACGGGTTCACGCAGTATCTGGAGGCGCTGCGGGCGGGGCGCGACAGCCTGTGAGCCCGGGAGCAGCGCCATGTGTTGGTCGAACCCGAAACCGCCGGCGCCAGCGGACGTACGCACGGCTCCCTGAACTCGGAAGCCACTCTCTAGGTATCCATCTGCAGGTGAGCGAGCAGTCTGCGTAGGAATCCCCCTCGGGATCGAGCGCTGCCGACCGGGCTCCTGGGATCGATGCTCGACCCGAGCCCGTCGACGGCGGCGGCGAGCTGCCCGGTCGGCAGGCGCGGCTGCAAGGGGGCGATTGTCACCCGTCGGGGTCGGAAACCCTGATTCGCGATCGGACCGCCCCGGTACGATTCGGCCGATGCTGTCTTTCCTCTACCTCGTCGTCCGCGCATCGTCCGTCTCCTCGTCAGCGCTGGACAGCCTGGTCGAGCCGATGGATCCAGGGACCTCGAGATCCTCGTTCTCCGCCATCAGCTCCGGGTGCTGCTCGCGGCAGCGAGTCGGGTCATCCCGCGTGACCGCTGGGTCGCCTTCCTCGTCACCCCTGCGACCGTCCTCCGTTGGCAGCGCGAGCTCGTGAGGAGGAAGAGGACCTACCGCAGGACCGGTCGCCCTGGCCGGCCACCGATCGATGCCGCGATCCGAGAGTTCATCCTCTGTCTCGCCCGGGAGAACCCGCGATGGGGTTGCATGCGGATTGAAGGCCTGCTCCGGACGGCGCGGGTCGGTCCTGCCCCGCGGCGCAGCGGCCCAACCTGGACCGAGTTCCTGCGGGCTCAGGCGCACGGCATCATCGCCTGCGACTTCTTCACCGTCGAGGGACCTCGTGCTCCAACGCCTTGAGCCGGACGCGCTCCTCGGTCGTGAGACCACCGCCATGGCCCTCGTCGATCTCGGCCTGGTGGTCCCACATGCGAAGGGACTCCGGACCGATGCCGAGCTGCTGGGCGACCCGGGTCACCGCGCAGTGGCGCTCCCCGCGTTCGGGGCCAGGTCGGCCACCAGCCGGACCGCTCGCTCTCTGATCTCTGGTGGATACCGCCGCTGGTACGGACGGGTGTCGTCGTGTGCCATAGCTCCATCTTCTTCCAAGCGATGGAGCCTCCACCGAAGTCAATACGGTTCAAGCGGCGGAAATCGGAACGTAACGTTTCCAGGCAACGGCGCTGTCTGGCGACACGTGTGGCTTGCCAGGCCACCGGGCATCCAGGGGTCGTAGACAGCAGCCCCGGACGGAACCGGCCATGCTGTCGATGGAGCGTCTCCGGTTCACCTCGTCGGGCACCGAGGCGGTGATGAGCGCGTTGCGGTTGGCGCGGGCGCCGCTTGGTCGGGATCTCGTCGTGAAGTTCCTCGGCGCCTATGACGGGCACTCGGACGGCCTCCTTGTGGAGGCCGGCCTCCGGCGTTGCCACCTTGGCGATCGCGGGCAGCGCCGGCGTGCCCGACGCGGTCGCCGCCACAACGATCGTGCAGCCGTACAACGACCCTCGGAACTTCAGTTAGTCGCGGGGGAGGGCCTCGGGGGCCGACTCCGTGCGGGCGGCGCCCACGCTCGCGGCCGTCACACACGCCATCGCCAGCAGTTGCAGGGGCGTGAGCCACTCGCTGAGCAAGACCGCGGCGGC
>JBKKDW010000025.1:0-5756 GCA_046708025.1 Candidatus Limnocylindrales bacterium | reverse complement strand
CCCGGGGCGCCGCGGATGGATCGGCTGGATCGGGCGAGCAGCCGGCCGCCGGTCAGGCGGGCCAGGTCGTCGGCGGTCAGGCTGGGCGCCGCAAGATCCCCCGGCACCACGCTCGACGGATCGACGTCGGTCACGGAGGCCAGTGTCGCACAGGCTGCCGTCACCGGTCGGCGGTCAGGTTCGGCCCGCTCGGACGGTTGACCAGCAGGTCCGTCGTGGTGATGGCGTTGGTAGCGATGCGTCGGAACAGCTCGAACGACATGACCGGCATCTCCAGGTGTCCGATCCGGGCGACGGTCGGCGTCCCCTCCTCGATCTGAATGGCCACCACGAGATCGGGCACGCCGGCCTGGCGGCCGATGTAGCCGACGAACGAGTAGTTGAACAGGTTGCGCTTCCAGGCCCCGTTGCCCTTGTTCGCCTTCGGGTCCCAGATCTGGGCGGTACCCGTCTTGCCGCCCACGTCGTAACCGGGAACGAGGGTGCGATCGCGATAGAACGGCACCTCGGTCACGACGTGACGCATCAGCTTGACCATGGTCCTCGACAGGCCGGCCTCCACGACCTGGGCGGCCGGCTCGACCGCCACGTCCCGGTCGCCGATGCCCTGGACGACATGCGGGTGGACGAGCTGCCCACCGTTGACCAGGGCCGCGAAGGCCGTTGCCAGCTGGATCGGCGTGACCGCCACACCCTGGCCGAAGGCGCCGTTGGCCAAATCGATCTCGCGCCACGGCGTCAGGCCCGGATCGCGGACGATCCCGCCGACCTCGCCGGCCAGGTCGATCCCGGTTGGCCGCCCGTAGCCCAGGCGCAGCCACATCTCGTGGAGCGCCGAGGACGACTCCCGGGTCGAATCCCCCAGGCGCAGGGCGACCTTGGCGGCGATCACGTTGCGCGAATAGGCGATCCCGTCCTGGAACGTCATCCAGCCCATGCCCTTGCGATCGGCGTCGTCAATCTTGGTCCGGCCGCCGTCGAGGCGGAGGGTGCCGACGTCCTTGATCTGGGTGGAAGGGGTGACCGTGCCAAGCTCGAGGGCCGCGGCGGCGGTCATCATCTTGAACACCGAGCCCGGCTCGTAGACGCTCGAGACGACCGGATCGATGAAGCGCGACGGGTCCGTCGCGGCGATCGCCCGGTAGTCGTTCGCGTCGTACGACGGGTACGTCGCCTCGGCGTAGATCTCGCCGCTATAGGGGTCCAGCACCACCGCCGACGCGCGTTTTGCCTTGTCCGCGATCCAGGCGGCGAGCAGCTCCTGTTCCACCCGGATCTGGAGCCCGGCGTCGATCGTGAGGCGCAGGTCCGTGCCGGGCATGCCCGGCTCGGTGACGATCGCGCGCTCGAGGACCGGGCGGCCGCTCGCGTCGCGGTCGGCGACGATCACCCGGGGGGACCCACCCAGCGCGTCCTGGTACGCCTGCTCGATCCCGTACTGGCCGACGCCGTCGCGATTGACGAATCCGAGCAGGTGGGCCGCCAGGGTGGTGCCCTTTCCGCCGCCAGCCTGCGGGTAGACGCGCTCGGGCTCGGGCTCCAGGGCCAGGGCGAAGAGACGGCCGTTCGCCAGCCCGGCCCGGATCCGATCGGCCAGGGTGCGCTCCAGGCCGTGGCGGATTACCACGTAGCGGCTCGATGATGCCAGCCGCTCGCGCAGGGCCAGGCTGGCCGGCTCGTCAAGTTCGAGCAGCCGGGTGAGCTCGGCCACCGTCGCCCGTCGCTCGGCTGCCGAGAGCAGGTTGGGCGCCGCGACGAGACGCTCGCGCTGGACGGTCGTGGCCAGCATGACCGTCCCGCTCCGGTCGTAGACGTCGCCACGCTGGCTGGGCGTCTCCAGCTTGATCGTCGTCTGCTGGGCCGCCGCGGCCACGAGTCGATCGCGATCGAGCACCTGCCAGTAGGCGGATCGCGCCGTCAGCGCCAGCGCGCCAGTCACGAAGACGCCGAGCAGGAAGAGCAGGCGGATGCGCGAAACAGTTCGGCCCGGCATGGGTCAGGTCGATCGCCTAGCGAGCCGGCAGAACGATCGGTTCGGCCAGTTGCCCCAGGCCGTCGTCAATCGCGAGCTTGCGAATGGCGGGCTCCCGTCCGAGCCGATCGAGATCGGACCGGACGTCGTCTGCCCGCGCATCCAGACGCTGGCGGTCGAGCGACAGTCGTCCGATGTCGAGCCCGGTCGCCGACACGCGAACCTGCTGGGCCAGCGAGAAGAAGGCGAGCATGAAGGCCACCACGATGGCGCCCAGGATCAGGCCAAATCGATCGGTTCGTCCGCCGGCCCGGACTGCGCCACGGACGCGCCGACGACCGAGCGCCGGCCCCTCGGCGATCCGCGGACGGCCCGGCAGCGCGATCGCGCGTTGGCGAGCTCCCTCGTAGACGGCCATCGTTCAGTCCCCCACGGCTCAGTCGCCCAGCGCGAACCGGATGCGCGGCGTGCGCGGGTCCAGGAATGCCAGGGGGTCGGCCTGGGCGGCCGGGCCCCAATCGCCGCCATCGAACTCGAATGCTTCGCTCTGCTGCCCGCGATCGTGGCGCTCGCGCACCTCGTGCTGGCGGCGCCCGTAGGTCTTGCGGCGACTGGCCTGGTGACGCTTGCTCATTGGGGCTCCTCCTTCTTCCTTCCGACTTCCTTCCGAACTCAGTGGCCCGACGATTGGGCCTAGGCGGCGAGTCGCTCGGCCGCGCGCAACCGCGCGCTCCGAGCTCGTGGGTTGGCGCTGACTTCCTCGGCCGTCGGCGTCAACGACGGACGGGTGATCAGGCGCAGACGGGGATTCCGGCCGCATACGCAGATCGGTACCTCCGGCGGGCAGACGCAGCCGCGCCGTTCCGACTGGATGAAGCGCTTGACAATCCGATCCTCGAGCGAGTGGTAGCTGAGGACGACCAGCCGTCCACCCGGCCGAAGCAGATGCAGGGCCGCCCCGAGGCCTACCTCGAGGGCCTCGAGCTCCTCGTTGACCGCGATTCGAAGGGCCTGGAAGGCACGCGTGGCCGGGTGCGTACGGCGCCGCTGACGGGGATTGGGCGGCAGGGCGCGCTCGATCAGGGCGGCCAGTTCCTCGGCCGTGGCGATCGGCGCGACGCGCCGGGCATCCACGATGGCGCGGGCGATCCGGGCCGCCTTCGGCTCCTCGCCATAGCGCCGCAGGAGCGCGGTCAGCTCATTGGCATCGAGCGTGGCCAGCAGCTCCGCGGCCGGGATGCCCCGGCTCGGGTTGAAGCGCATGTCGAGTGGCCCACCGGCGCGGAAGCCGAAGCCGCGCTCCACGTCGGCGAGCTGAAAGCTGGACAGGCCGAGGTCGAACAGGCAGCCGTCCACAGCCCCGAAGCCGACCGCGGGTGCGACCGACTCGAGCTCACGAAAGTTCGCCTGTCGCAGGACGAGCCGATCACCGAAGGTGGCGTGGAGCCGAGCCTGGACCCGGGCGATCGCTGCGGGATCGGCATCGAGGCCAAGGAGGCGACCGTCGGGATTAGCCGCCTCCAGAATCCGCTCGGTGTGCCCACCGCCGCCCAGGGTGGCGTCGATGTGAAGGCTGCCGGGCGCCGGGGCGAGCATCTGCATGACCTCGTCCACCAGCACCGGCAGGTGCCCTTCGTCCATCTTTCCTCCATCCTGAAACGAATCGGATCCCGAGCGGACCCTGGAAGCGCATGTGGTCCGGAGCTAGATCCCGAGCCCCGCGAAGGCGCGGGCCAGCTCCTGCGGGTCGTCGAGCGCCCGGCGGTAGTCGTCCCACCGGTCGGGTGCCCAGATCTCGGCGTGATCGCGCGACCCGACGACCACGGCGTCGCCGCCCAGGCCGACCGATTCGCGCAGATAGGCAGGCAACAGGATTCGCCCCTGGCGATCCATGTCGGCTTCGACGGCCCGCGAGAACACGAACCGCTGGAAGAGGCGGGCGGTCGGATCGGTGAACGGCAGGGCGGCGATCTTCGCGGACAGCACGTCCCAACCGGCCTTCGTGTGCATGGCCAGACAGTTGTCCAGCCAGCCCGAGACCATCGAACCTGGATCCAGGCGCGTACGGAACTTGACCGGGACGGCAATCCGTCCCTTGTCGTCCACCGTGTGCCGGTACTCGCCGGTGAACACCCTTGGGTTACCCCTGCGTGCGTTGCGGCCCATGTGGGTTCGATTTCCCCACTCCTCACCACTTTGGGCCACTTCAATGCATTCTAGCGCGCGGGAGCTCCCCGTCAAGGACGATTTCGCACGCGGAGCCGGCGGTCCGGCGGTGGTCAGCCAGGGCGGAGCCGTGAAGCCTCCCAGGCGTCGCCCGATCCGTTGGACTACCTCGAATATTCGCCGGCAGACTCAACGGCACGCGAACAGCGAGCGAGGACGCTCGCAGCGATCTAATCCACGCTCGACGAGATGGGCAAGCGGCCCGACTCCGCCGCCCACGAACCCCGATTCGACCCCGTTGAGTCCCCCGGCGCATATCCGAGCTGTGCGGGCCAGGGCAGCTTGCCGGTGCCTCTCCAGCACCTCGCCGGCTCCGGCGGGGCCGCCGCCAAGCCTACCGGCTGGGGGGTGGGAGGCGCAGTTCCTGGCCGGCCACCAGTTGGGAGATCGTCGTCCACGGGTTGAGGTCGGTCACGACCGCCAGCGGAATCCCGAAGTAGCCGGCGATGCTGACCAGGTTGTCCCCGCTCCGGACCACGTAGATCCAGCAGTTCGGCGCGTCGGTGCACGCCTCGAGCAAGTCGTAGCGATCGGACGTGGAGCCAGGCGTCGGGGCAGCAGTCGGGGCCAGCGTTGCAGCCGGTGTCACGTCCTCGGTCGGGGCCGGCGTCACGGCGAGCGAAGGCTCCACGCTCGGAGCGCTCGAGGCCGACGGGACTGCGCTGGCAGCGGGCGACCGGGCCGGTGAGGCACCCGCGCTGGGCGGGGTTGAGCCCACGGACGTCTTTGTGCCACCGCTCGAATCCGCTGGAAGGTCCATGCCGCCGTTGGCGACGACGAACCCGACCGACAGCGCGAACGATGCGGCCAGGACCACCAGCGCCCCGATGATCGCGGGCGTCAGCGCCAGGCCCGGGCGATCGACTGTGCCTGGCGGCCCGGCGCCCGCATCGTCCATGTGGCTCCCCGAGTCGGGCGTCGACAACCTGCCCGCGGGTTCGTCGCGCACGCGTTCTCCTCTGCCTGTCAGTGGAACGGCGCGGAGTCTAGTACCTTTTGCGTGTTGCCGTGGCCTTGCAGGCGATGCTAGTCTCCGGCCCCCCGAGTCGAGCGGACCATCCGTATCGACGTCTGGACAGAGGTGACTCTGCGTTCGATGGCACTGCCGCTGCCGCTCATCCCGACCCAATCGGACGCCTTTCATCTGGCGCCGCACCGCATCAAGCGCTGCACGTTTCGCCGGCTGATCAACGTCGAAGTCGCCGGTGAGCGGGTCTACGATGTCGAGTGCCTCTACCCGGATCGCAAGGTACCGATCCCGCTCGGTGACCTGGATGCAGCGGCGCCCGTCTGCAATTCCTGCTCAGCCCCACACATCTTCCGCCCCGACGAGGACTGACAGCCGATAAGGGTGGACCTGAACGGCGCGGCCGGCAACGCGGGGATGGCCCGCCCGGAGCCGGCGATCGAGCGTCAGCGGGGCGGTCTGTAAGCCGAGTTCTGTCCCGCTCCGCCTCTCAGTGGAACGGTGATGGCCATCCATCTTGGCCGCCGGTTGCCCGACGGCTCTTGCGGCCGACCCGAGGGCTGGGCAGCGCACCTCTCCCCCACCGACGGT
>JBKKDW010000024.1:0-5268 GCA_046708025.1 Candidatus Limnocylindrales bacterium | reverse complement strand
CGGCCGCCTCGTGCTCGAGCAGGTCGCGCTGCCAGCGGGCATCGAGCAGGCGCTGCTGATCGTGCTGGCCATGGATCTCGACGAGTGGACCGACCTCGTCGGCCAGGCGCGCGGCGGTCGTCGCCAGGTCGTCCAGGCGGGCGGTGGATCGGCCGCCGAGCCCCACCTCGCGAACGGCGATGAGCGGTTCTGGCAGCCGGTCGAAGAGCGCCTCCACCCGTGCCATCTCCGATCCATGTCGAATCAGGGCGGTGTCGGCGCGCGCGCCGGTGACCAGTCCGAGGGCGTCGATGATCAGGCTCTTGCCCGCCCCGGTCTCGCCGGTGATCACGTTCAGACCCGGGCCCAACCGAAGGCTGAGGCGATCGATCAGGGCGAGATCGCGGACGGTGAGCTCCAGGAGCCGGCCCGCGTTCACGACGGCAGCAACGCCACCTTGTGCCGGAGCAGGTCCCAGAATGGTTGGGAGCCGTCCGGCGCGATCAGCCGGATCGGCCGCTCCACCGCGTAGACCTCCACGACGTCGCCCACCCGGACCGGGATGTCCTCGCGCCCATCGACTGAGACGAGCGCCTCGTAGGCGTCCACGACAGTGCACCGCACGACCTGCTTCGGGCTCACCACGACGGACCGGATCGCCGACAGATAGGCCGCGATCGGCGTGACCACCAGGTTTCGGCTGACCGGATCAAGGATTGGCCCGCCGGCCGAGAACGAGTAGCCGGTCGAGCCGGTCGGGCTGGAGATGACCAGGCCGTCGGCGATGAACGTCGCCAGGTGGGTGTCATCGATCGCAACATCCAGGCGACACACCCGGGCGAGTGATCCGCGGGCGACCACGATGTCATTGAGCGCGAAGTGGCGGACCGTGTCGATCGGTTGGCCGTCCCGCAGGATTCGGCCCTCGAGGGCCATCCGCTCGTCGATCGCGTAGCGGCCTTCGACGACCTTTGCGAGGACATCGTCCAATTCGCCCGCCTCGGCCTTGGACAGGAATCCGACCTTGCCCAGGTTGATCCCCAGGATGGGCACGTCGATCTCGGCCACGGCACGGACCGCGCGCAGGAAGGTCCCGTCCCCACCGAGCACCACCAGCGCATCCGTCGTGGCCAGCTCGCGCACGAGGCCAGCAAGGTCGCCCGACTGGATCTGCCATTCCTCGAGGCCACGGACCTGGCACCAACCGGCCGCCCGGGCGCTGAGTTCAACGGCGGCCTCGATCGTCGGGTTGTAGGCGAAGCCAATGCGCCTGATCGTCATCCGCCGGTCACCTCGACGATCCGCTCGCCGATCTCGGCGCAACCCGGGCCCGGCGCAAGGTGGACCAGGAACTCGCGGTTGCCCTGGGGGCCGGTCAGCGGCGACGCGATCACCGCGCGGGTGCCGAGTCCGGCGGCCTGCGCGTCGTCGACGGTTCGCTTCAGGACCTCGCGGTGGAGCACCGGATCGCGCACCACGCCATGGTCCGTGCGGCCCCGCCCGGCCTCGAACTGGGGCTTGACCAGGGCGACGATCTGGCCCCGGGGCGCAAGGGTGGCAGCGACCGGGCCGAGGATCAACGCGAGCGAGATGAACGAGACGTCGATCGTGGCCAGGTCAATCGGCTCGGGGAGTGCCGTGGCGGTCAGGTCGCGGGCGTTGGTCCGCTCCATCGACACCACCCGCGGGTCGTGGCGGAACGCGTCAGCAAGTTGCCCGCGGCCCACGTCGAGCGCGTAGACCCGGATCGCGCCGCGCTGCAGGAGCGCGTCGGTGAAGCCCCCGGTCGACGCACCGACATCAAGGCAGACCAGCCCCGACGGTTCGACGCCGAACGTGTCGAGGGCGGCGACCAGCTTGTGGCCACCGCGGCTCACGAACGGGTCCGGCGCGACGATTGTGAGCGGGACATCCATCGGCAGCAGGTCGCCTGGCTTTCGGTCGTGGCGGGCCGACGCAGGTTGGCCAACGAGGACCTTGCCGCCCAGGACCAGGGCCTGGGCACGACTTCGCGATTCGACCAGCCCGCGTTCGACGAGCAGCTGGTCGAGCCGCTGGCGGGAAGGCTTCACGGCCCGGCTCACCCGCCTATCGTGGCACAGCCCGCTCTACCCCGGCTCACCGGCAGCAACCTCGGCACGACCCGGGGTCGCGCGCAGCGTGGCTAGCGTCTCCCGAACCTGTGCCGCCAGTCCCGGAGCGTCCAGCCGGAGCACCCTGCGCAGGTCGGCCACCGATCCGTGGTCAACGAAGCGCTCGCCCGGGATCCCGATGATCCGCACCGCCACCTCGCGATAGGCCGGGTCGGCCAGGCGCGCCTCCTCGATGAGCTCGAGGACGCCACTGCCGAAACCACCGGTGACCACGCTCTCCTCGAAGGTCGCCAGCAACCGCTTGCCGCGGGCCTGGTCCAGGATCAGCTGGCCGTCGAGGGGTCGAGCGAAGCGCGCGTTGATCACGCCCACTGACCAGCCGTCGGCCTCGAGCGCCTGGGCCGCGGCCAGCGCCCGCGCCACGATCGGGCCGAAGCCCACAAACAGCAGATCCCGGCCCTCGCGGAGCACCTCGCCTCGCCCGACCGGGATGACCGCAGGGGTCACCGGGGCGAGGCCGAAGCCCGCATCCCGCGGGTAATGCAGGGCGAATGGGTGATCCTGGGCGAACGCCGAGTGCAGCAGCGAGCGAAGCTCCTGCTCGTCCTTGGGCGAGGCGATCACCAGGTTGGGCACCTGCCGTTGGGCCGACAGGGTGAACATGCCCTGGTGGCTGGTGCCATCCTCACCCACGAGTCCGGCCCGATCGACCGCGATCAGCACCGGCTGATCGTTCTGGCACACGTCGTGCACGGTCTGGTCGAAGGCCCGCTGGAGGAAGGTCGAGTACAGCGCGACGACCGGGCGCATGCCACCCATGGCCAGCCCGGTCGCCAGCGTCATGGAGTGCTGTTCGGCGATCCCCACGTCGAAGAACCGGTCCGGGAAGGCTGCCTGAAACCTTGCCAGCCCGGTGCCGGTGGGCATGCCCGCGGTGATCGCCACGATGCGCCGATCGGTGCGGGCGAGCTCGATCAACTCCGCCGCGAAGACCGCCGTGAAGTTCGGGTGCTTCCTGGGCGCCTCGGTGAGGTGCATCGGCGGCGCGGCGTCGTCGGACATCGACTCCGACGGGATCGTCGCCCTGCCGTTGTCGGCATCGGCCCGGGGCGTCATCGTTATCGGCGGCAGGGCGGCGCCGTGGAAGCTGACCTGGTCCGTTTCGGCCGGCCGAAAGCCACGGCCCTTGTGCGTCCGGACGTGGACGATCGTCGGGCCCGGCAGGGTCAGCGCCCGGCCCAATGTCTCGAGCAGCGCGCGCAGGTCATGCCCGGGCACGGCCCCGATGTAGGTGATTCCGAGATCCTCGAAGAGCTGGCCGGGTTGGGCGAACTGGACGACCGTCCGGCGCAGCCGACGGCTGAGCTCCAGGACCGTGCCGCCAACGACCGGGATGCGTTCGACCGTCCGGTCGTACACGCTCTTGCTCTGGCGCCAGGTCCGCGACAGCTTGATCCGCGACAGGTACTGCGAGAACGCCCCGACCGTCGGGCTGATCGACATCTCGTTGTCATTGACCACGATCAGCATCTGGGTCTGGCGATGGCCGATGTCGTTGAGCGCCTCCAGGGACAGGCCGCTCATCAGCGCGGCGTCCCCGACCACGACCGCGATCCGCTCCAGGCCGTGGCGCAGGTCGCGCGCCTCCGCCAGCCCCTCGGCAATGGACAGGCCGGTCCCGGCATGACCGCCATCGAAGACGTCGTGGGGGGATTCCGAACGGCGCGGGAAGCCGCCGATGCCGTCGAGCTGACGGAGCGTATCGAACCGTTCCACGCGCCCGGTCAACAGCTTGTGCGCGTAGGCCTGGTGGCCGGTGTCCCACACGATTCGATCGCGTGGCGACTCCAGCAGCCGATGCAGGGCGATCGTCAGTTCGACCACGCCGAGCGACGACCCGAGGTGGCCGCCGGTGCTGGCCACGGTCCGCACGATCGTCTCGCGGATCTCGGCTGCCAGCTGGCTGAGCTGAAGCTCGCTGAGCCCGCGCAGGTCGGCCGGGTCACGCAGGTCGGACAGGATGATCACAGAAATGGATGGCTCCGATGGGCCGGCTCGGGGGACCGCCGGTTCGGTCGGTAGACGGGTGGACGGACCCGTCGGTAACGGTGGTTCGCAGGCCACGCCGTCAGGGATGGCCAACGAGGCTCATTGTAAACCTGTCCCTCTCAGGTCGCCCATTTCGTGAGGGTGCTCGTGGCCCGCGGTTTCGCCCGGCCGGGCTGAGCTACATCGCGAGCGGATCCTCGGCGGCATCGTCCGGGCGAACGTCGCTGGTCTCGAGCGCACCGCCGGCACGGGCCACGAGCTGCTGGACGCGCAGCTCCGCATCGCCGAGCAGCTTCTCGCAGCGAGCCTGGAGCGCGACGCCACGCTCGTAGAGGGCGATCGCCGCTTCCAGTGCCTGGCCACCGGTCTCCAGCTCGGCGACGGCGCGCTGGAGCTCGGCCAGGGCGTCGTCGAAGCTCAGGGCATCGATCGCTGGGTCAGCTGTCGTGGCCACCATCGTCCTCATCGTCGGGTGCGGTCAGTCGGTCGAGACGCGGGGCCACGAGCATACCAAGCCGGACCGCGACCACCACCAGGACGGCGACCAGGCCCAGGAAGACGATCGCCTCGCCAACTCCGCTCACCATCCTGGCGGCCGTCAGCGCGGGCCGGCGGAGGCTGGCAGCTCGCCGCGCGCGACCCGCAGCACGAGCCTGGATCCCGGCGGCGCATCGGCCGGGTCGCGCACGATCGCTCCGTCGACGGTTCGCCGGACGATGGCATAGCCGCGATCCAGGGTCGCCTGCGGCCCGAGGACCGCCAGCGCGGCCATGGCGTTCCCCAACCTGGCACGCGCCCGGCCTACCTGCCTTGCGGCCAGCGAATCGATGGCCTCCGAGCGTTGCAGGCGGGCCCGGTCAAGCGCGAGGCGTCGCGGCATCGTCGGCGCGAGGCGGGTGGCCAGGCGCTCCGCGGACCGCCGCTCTACGGCCAGCCGGAGCTGCGTGGCGCGGGTGGCCCGGTCCAGCAGCAGGCCGGCTCGCTCGCGGGCGCTGGCCAGCTGGGCAGCAGGACTGAGCTGATCAAGCGCTCGTCGCTCGGCCATGACCTCGCGAGCGGTCGCACGCACCCGTCCCAGGGCCGCGCCATCCAGCCGTCGACCGGCGCCGCGCACGGCGGCCAGGAACTCCGCCCGATCCGGGACGGC
>JBKKDW010000023.1:0-9058 GCA_046708025.1 Candidatus Limnocylindrales bacterium | reverse complement strand
CGTCGTAGCCCTTCATGAAGCTCACCGGTCCGGAGGCCGTGCCCCCGCCGGCCATCTTCTCGCGGGACGAGCGGATGGTGCTCAGGTTGGAGCCGGCGCCCGAGCCGAACTTGAAGAGCATCGCCTCTGTCTTGGCCAGGTCCATGATCGAAGACATCGTGTCGTCGACCGAGTTGATGAAGCAGGCGCTGCACTGGGGCCGCGGCTCGATGCCGACGTTGAACCAGACCGGCGAGTTGAAGCTCAACTTCTGGTGGACGAGCAGGTGGGTCAGCTCGGCCTGGAAGGACGTCAGGTCGGCGTCGCTGGCGAAGTAGTGCTGGGTCTCGGCCCAGGCCGTGATCGTGTTGACGACGCGATCGATCAGCTGGCGGACGGAGGTCTCGCGTTCCGGGGTGCCGAGGTGACCGCGGAAGTATTTGCTGACCACGACGTTGGTGGCGAGCTGGCTCCAGAAGTCGGGGACCTCGACATCCTTCTGCTCGAAGACGCTCTTGCCGCTCTCGTTGGCGATGCCGGCCGTGCGGTACTCCCAGGTGATCTCGTCATAGGGGTGGACGCCCGGGCGGGTCCAGCGACGCTCGAAGGTCAGGCCGCGGGTCGGGGAGCCGTCGGGGGTGACGCCACCGAAGCTCGCGCCATAGGGGCCGATGAGCTGAGACGGCGCGGCGGTTGTCTGGGTGGCTCCGATGGCGGCCTGCGCGGTGGTCTCGGCTTCCGCGCGTCCCGCGGCCCGCTCTGCGACCGTTGCTCGCTTGGTCCTGGACCTGGTCTGGGCCTGGGGATCCATGACCGGGGTCGCGTCGCTCGCTGCTTGTGCCATCTGCCTCGCTCCTCCGCGTGGGTCGTGTCGGTGGTAGCTGCCACCGATCGCGTCGTCGGTGTCCCGAGAGGGTCTGGGGGCCGCGCCTCGGGCCGACGGATGCGGGTCGGCGGAGGGGCGTGTAGGGCGTCTCGTTCGATCAGGCGACCGATCAACATTACGCCTCGAGGGGAGTAGAGTCAAGGGGAAAAACACAAGATGTTGTGGTAGCCTCCGCGCCGCAATCGCTAGATGTGGTGGTTGGGGCATTCCCCGGTTTGGGGCGTGTCGTCCACACTCGGGGCCAGGTCGTAAACATTCCGGGGCACATTGTCCACAGACTTCGGTTGAGTTATCCACTCGGCGGTTTCGGTTACTCATATCGAACGACAGTTCGATTATCTCGGTGTTAAGCGCCGAGTGTGAGGCGGTAGCCAGACTTGTACCGGTGGATGACCAACGCTTCGGGACTGCGGTTCGTGTCGTACGGCAGCGTCGCGCCTGGCGGCAGGCCGACCTGGCGGCGAAGGCCGACGTGTCGCAGGCCACGATCTCGCGGATCGAGCGCGGGCATCCAGGGTCGTTCTCGCTCGACGTGATCCGTCGGGTCGCCGCAACGCTGGACATCCGAGTCGACCTCGTCGCACGCTGGCGCGCCGGCGATCTCGATCGCCTGGCAAATGCCCGACACTCGGCTCTGCATGAGGCCGTGGCAGGTACGTTCCGAGCGCGACTCCCGGAATGGAGCCTCTCGCCCGATGTTTCGTTCTCCATCTACGGCGAGCGAGGAGTGATCGACATCCTGGGATGGAACCGGGGTCGTCGCTCGCTCCTCGTCGTCGAGCTGAAGACGGACATCGTGGACGTGAACGAGCTGGTCGGCACGTTCGACCGCAAGGTTCGGCTCGCCCGGGAGATCGCCGAGAAACGAGGGCTGGATCCGCTCGCTGTGTCTGGCTGGGTCATCGTGGCGTCCGGGCGGACTAATCGAGAGCGGATCGCGGCGCATGGCGCGATGCTGCGCGCGGCGTTTCCGATGGATGGCCGTGGGATCGGCCGGTGGCTGAGTCAGCCGGTCGGGAGTGTCTCGGCGCTCTCTATCTGGCGGAACATGCATCCGGGGACTACAACGGCCGATCTCACGCCGGTCCGGCGGGTCCGAGTGCGACCTCGGGCAGCCGCGTGAGCGTGGATGCCGCGACTTCGGAGCCCGGCAAGCGTCGAGCCGCGCCATTTCCGGCCGTCACGGAGCCGCGACCGGCCATTGCAGTCCGTGCATGCATGTTCCGCCGTTTCGGCCGGCGGCCCGCTCATCCCGGCCCGGCCGCCGGCCCCGGCCCGGCCGCCGGCCGCCCGGCCGCGGCTACAGGCCGCTGTACGAGTGCAGGCCGCTGAACCAGAGCGATCCGGAGTACGTGACGAGGACCATCCCGAAGCCGACGACCAGCAGCAGGGCCGCCGGCCGTCCCGCCCAGGAGCGTTGGTTGCGGGCGTGCAGGTAGACCGCGTAGATCAGCCAGGTGACGAGCGCCGCGGTCTCCTTCGGGTCCCAGCCCCAGTAGCGCGACCAGGCGATGGAGGCCCACCACGAGCCCAGGATGATCATCGTGGCGAAGATCGGGAAGCCGATGATCACCGCCCGGTAGGCGGTCTCGTCGAGGACCTTGTGCGATGGCAGCCAGGCGAACCGGTCGTCCTGGCCCTGGATCAGGTAGGCGACCCCCGCCGCGAAACTGGTCGCGAAGATCCCGTAGCTGAGCACGGCCATCCCGACGTGGATCGTCAGAAGCGGCGCATTCTGGAGAGCCGGTACGAGGGGCTTGATCACGGACGGCAGGCTCGAGGCGTACAGCAGCATCGCCAGCGCGACACCGAGCGGCAGGAACCCAATTGCACGGATCGAATAGCGGCGTTGCAGGAACAGGTACCCGCCGACCATCGAGAACGCGAAGGCGACACTGAACTCGAACATGTTGCCCCACGGCCCGCGGCCGACGATCACCGCCCGGACCAGCAGCGATGCGCCGAGCCCCAGCCACCCGACCAGGCTCAGGCCCAGCGCCGCACGCGACAGCGGGCTCGGTGAGGCGGCGGTATTCGGGCCGCTCGACGCGGCGACCGCCTGCGCGTTCACGAACGAGCCTGTGACGACGCCGGCGTAGGCCGGCTGGGGCATCGCCGCCAGGACCGGCAGCGTCCGCCGGCCGTTGGCCAGCATCACTGCATGCCCAACATGTGCGGCGAACCCGAGCGCGACGAAGACGACGCCGAGGGAGAACAGACCGGACGACAGGGCCTCCACGGTCAGGCCATCCGATCAGGCCGCCGCCGCGCCGCCGGCCTTGGGGCCCGCGGCCGTCCGAACTGCGACGGCCCGGGTCTTGAGCTTCAGGACGAGCCCGCAGTTCGTGCACGTGTCGACAAGGGCGGAACGGCCCAGCCCGCACATCGGGCAGGCGACCGCCAGCTCATCCTGGCAGCGCTCGCAGCGGCGCGTCCCCGTTGGATATTCGATCGCATCGCGCCGGCAATAGGGCATCCCGATCGGAAAGACCGGCTCGCCACCCGGCCCGATCTTGGCGGCTCGCGGCCCCTCCTCGAACGTGACCTTGACCCTCGGCTTGCGGACGAGATAGACGAATGTTCCCAGCGCAGCGAAGGTGAGGAACGGCGCCACGAGGCCAATCACGACCAGGACCGGCAGAAGGGCGATGACCCCGCCCCAGTCGGGCAGGATGAACACGGACATGACCTCGAGGATCTGGTTCCAGGCTCCTTCCAGGACCTCGACGAGATTCACGGCCGCATCCTATCAGCCCGGCCAGCCTTGGAGGACCGCCGCGGGTTGCCCTTCTTGGCCGTCGCGCCGCGACCCGGACGCCAGCCGATCCGATCGGTTTCGGCCGGATCGCCGTCGGACTGCGAGATGATCGAACCCGACCGCATCGATCGCGCCGGGCGCGGGTTGCCGATCGACGACGAGGACAGCCGCCCGGCCCCCAGCCGCCCCAGCAACCAGGCCGAGCCGGCGGTCCGGGCGCCGCGCAACCGGGCGCCGTGGCGCAGGTCGCGATCGTCGGTGACGACCAGCAGCCCGGCGGTTCCGTCGGGACCGTCGACCAGCCGAACGTCGTCGATCAGGGCCAGGATCACCGCGTCGGCAGTGCGCGCACCGCCGTAGCGGACCGACGTGCCGGCTGCGATTCGCTCGCCGCGCAGCCCGCGCTCGGGCGGACCATCGAAGATGAGCTCGATCGCGACCGGGGCCGGAACGACCGCCCGAACCCGCCCGATCAGCGCCGCCGGCGGGGCGGCGTCAGCCGTCCGCGACAGGCTGTGCAGCAGGTTGGTGCCGTCGACGAGGACGCGCCGCGTAGCGGCGAGCGGGTTGCGTTCCGGGGCCGGCATCAAACCATCGTACGCGCAGCGGACCGCGCGACTACGATCCGGCCCGTGAGCCTCCTTCTGCTGGTCGATCTCGACGGCGTGGTCTATCGGGGCGCCAACCCCGTTCCGGGCGTCGCCGCCGTGCTGACGGACCGTGCGTCCCGCGGCGACGACATCGTCTATGTGACCAACAATTCGATGCACTACCGGACCGAATACCAGGCCCGCCTCGCGGCGATGGGGGCGCCGGTCACGCCCGACACGGTCGTCTCGTCGGCCCGGGCGACAGCCCTCTACCTGCGCGAGCACGACCCGGAGATCCGGCGGGTGCTCGCCCTGGGCGCCGGCGGCCTGGAGCGCGAGCTGCGCGACGAGGGCTACGACGTGGTCGGTGCCGGGCAAGCGGCGACGCGGGTCAGCCAGGAAGGAATCGATGGCTACGCGGCGGCGGGCCATCCGGACGCGGTGGTCGTCGGCCTGGACCCGAACCTGACCTACATCCGGTTGGCCGTGGCCGCCGACTGCATTCGGGCCGGGGCCCACTTCATCGCCACCAATCGCGATCCTGTCTACCCGACCGAGCGCGGCCTGCGACCGGGTGCCGGCTCGCTCGTGGCCGCGGTGGAGGCGGCGAGCGGTGTGGTGCCCGTTTCGATCGGCAAGCCCGCGCCGTACCTGCTGGAGGCTGCCGCCCACGCCGTCGGTCGCGAACCGAGCGATGCAATCATGATCGGCGACGGCATCGGAACGGATCTCGCGGCGTCCCGGGCGGTCGGCGCGCGCTGCGTATTCATGCTGACCGGCGTGACCAGCCGGGCCCAGGTGGAGGCCCTGCCCGCGGACGAGCAACCCATGGAGGTCGCGGCCGATGCGGCCGAGCTCGCCGCGATCCTGTCGCGGCTCGAAGCCTAGATTGTCGCGACCCGCAGCTCCGGGATGCCGGCGGCCCAGGCGTCGAAGGCGTCGCGCAAGGGTTGGAGGTCCGCTTCGTCAGCGAAGGCGACGTCGAGCGCCCGTCGATCCATCGTCCAGAGCTCCGGCAGGGTGAGCCCGACCAGCTCCACGGCGCTGACGTATTCCTCCGAGAGGGTGATGTCGGAGACGGTGGTGTCGTCCGTATTGAGGGTCACGGGCACGCCGGTGCGATGGAGCCGGGCTAGGGGATGGGCGGCCACCGACGGAACGATCCCCGCTTGCCAGTTCGACGTCGGGCAGAGGTCGAGCGTCACGCCCCGCGCGACGAGCTCGCGACACAGGTCCGGGTCGTCGATCGCGCCCGGGCCGTGGGCAATCCGCTCGGGCGCCAGCGCCAGCGCCCGCTCGACCTGCCCGGCGCCGCCCCACTCGCCGGCATGGAGGGTGATCCGCAGGCCGCCGGCACGGGCAGCCTCGAACGCGGCAAGGTGGGTCAGTGGATCGGGGAACGCCGCCTCGGGCCCGGCGAGGTCCCAGCCGGTCAGGCCCTGATCGCGAAACCCGGCGGCGATCGTGGCCAGCTCCACGTTGGCAGCCGGCTCGTGCGAGCGCAGGGCGGTGCAGGTCAGCCGGACGACCGTGCCTGTGCGGGTTGCCGCGTCCCGCGCGCCCGCGCAGACGGCCGCGATCCCGTCGGTGAGGGCGAGGCCGCCCGCGACGTGCAGCAGCGGCCCCCAGCGGATCTCGACGTAGCGCACGCCGTCGGCGGCCTTCGACTCGACGAGTTCGGCGGCGACCCACTCGAGCGCCTCGGCGTCCTGCAGAAGCGCGATCGGGAGCTCGAATGCACGGAGCAGCTCGGCCTGGCTGGCGCACGGCATCGGGGCGATGAGGGCCGCCGACATGCCCGCCCAGTCCCGCGGCGCCTCGATCGCGCGGGTGCGCGCCAGCTCGAGCGCGGTGTCCACTCGCAGCGAGCCGTCGAGGTGCAGGTGCAATTCGGCCTTGGGCATTACCCTGATGAGACGCCGCAGCTGCCGACCGGTCAAGGGGTGCGTCAGCGGGCTTGTCATGGCCGCGATGCTACCCTGCCACGGTGTCCACGATCCTCGTCACCGGGGCCAGCGGGTTCGTCGGCGGTCACCTCGTGCCGGCTCTGTTCAGTGCCGGACACCGGGTCGTGGCGCTCGTTCGAGGCCATGCGGCCGGAGCCGCTGTGCTGGGCCGACTGGCTCCCGCCGATCGGGGCAAGGTCGAGCTACGGACCGGCGATGTCACCCAGCCGGCGACCCTGGGTCCTGCGCTTGCCGGGGTCGATGCGGTCGTCCACCTGGTGGCCATTCCGCGCGACTTCAACCGCGGCGCCGACCTGCGCCTCGTCAATACCGAGGGAACGCGCTCCGTCGTTGAGGCGATGCGGGCGGCCGGCGTTTCGCGCCTGATCCACATGGGCGCCATGGGCGTGGTCGAGGACCCGAGGCTCCACTATGCGAGCTCGAAGGCGAGAGCCGAGGCCGTGGTGGCGGAATCGGGCCTGGACTGGACGATCCTGAAGCCGTCGCTCCAGTTCGGACCGGGTGATGGCTTCTTCAACATCATCGCCAGCCTGGTCCGGCTGTCGCCGGGCGTCGTGCCGGTCCCGGGCGACGGGTCGAGCCGATTCCAGCCGATCCATGCCGGCGACGTCGCCAGGGTCGTCGTCGCCGCGCTCGCCGATCCGAGCACGATCGGGGGCAGCTTCGAGCTCGGTGGTCCGAGCTACCTGACCTACCGGGAGATCACCCGTGAGGTCCTGAGCGGGGTCGAGGCGCGCCGCGTGATCGTGCCGATGCCGATCGCTCTGATCCGGTTGGTGGCCAGCAGCACCGAGCTCGTGCATCTGCCCTTCCCGGTCGCGTCCGACCAGCTCCGCCAGCTGCGTCTCGACAACATCGGCCCGCTCGACCTGATCCCGGCGCGCTTCGGCTTTGAGCCGCGATCGATGGCCGGAGCCCTGGGCTACCTGAAACGCAAGCAGCGCGACCAGTTGACCTGGGCCGAGTGAGAGAGCTGCTCCGGCGCGTCGTCGCCTCGATCGCCTGGCTCATGATCGTGCTGTTGGTGGCACTGGGCGCGGCGGGCATCGTCAGCGGCACTGACCAGCGGCCCGGGACTCCGGCCAGGGCGGAGCTCACCTACGGCGGTGATCGCGAGATGGACGCGGTCCTGTCGTCCTCATCGACCCACCTTGTCGAGCTGGCCGACGTGGTCGCCGCCCTCGGAGTCCAGGCCCGCGGCGCTCTGGCCGCGCTGAACAGCGCCGGTTCCGGGACGTCCACGGTCGTGGCGGCGATTGCCGCCGGAGATGGGCTGATCGATGAGATGCTCGCGCGGACGGGCGAACTCCGCCTCGAGCTGGCGGCGGCTCCGTACGTCGACACGCCGAACGCCCGGCTCATGGTCTCGGACGGAATTGTCGCCCGGCACGCCGCCCTGGTCGCGGCACTCGAGGGCACCGACGGCCTGGAGGGCGCCTGGGTCCGCCTGACGACCGGCTCCGTCGCGGCCATCCAGCTCAGCACGCTCCTGGCCGACCACGATCAACAGGTGGTCGAGGCCGCCCGGCTCGGCCGGGCGGCCCAGTACGCGGACGCGATGGCGACCCTGGACGTGGCCGACGCCACGATCGCCGACGCCCGCGCGCTCCGGGACCGGCTGGCCAACACCGTCGACGTCACGATCCTCGACGAGTGGCTCGACCGGAACGCAGCCTACGACGCCGCGCTGCGCGGGCTGTACGCTGCGTACGCGACGGTCGGCAGCAAGGTGACCAAGGAGCTCCGCGACGCCATCGCAACCGAGGCTGCGGCCCGCCGCAACCTGCCGCCCGACACCCGCGGGCTGGTCGTGATCATGGCCGAGATCGGACGCGGCGGGATGAATGGCGCGGTCATCGCGATCGAAGAGGCACGCGGCAGGCTGACCTCGGCGATCGCGGCCGCCGCTCCCTGAACGCAGGCCGCCGCTCCCTGAACGCAGGCCGCGGCTACACTGGGCCGCAACGTTCGACCTGTCCGCCGCGCCCAGGGCGCCGACCGGCGGCCCACTTCCGGAGGAATCCATACCCGTGCTACTTCGTGTCGTCACCGATCAACCATGGGATGTGCCCGCCGACGTGCTGGTCGTCCCGGTCACTGCCGATCCGGCCTTCGATGGACCCCTCGGCGAACTCGACCGGCGCGCTGGCGGGGAGCTCCTGACACTCGCCGCGTTCGGTGAGTTGACCGGCAAGCGCTACGCCACGGCGCTCTCGGCGGCCGGTGACCTGCCGGCCGGCCGGATCCTGATCGTGTCGATGGGCGACCCCGACAAGCTCGATCGCGAGACCGTCGTCCGGCTCGCGGCCGCTGCGGAGCGACGCCTGTGTGGCCGCACGGTCAAGCGGCTCGCGTTCTGGTTGTCGCCGCTGGCCGAGCGGCTCGATCGCGGGGCGAGTGCCGTTGCCGGCCTGGTCGCCCGGGGTGTAGTGGAAGGCTCGTACGATCCGCGCACGATCTATCGCGATGACGTCGACGCGACGCCGCCGGTCCTCGATGAGCTCATCCTGGTGGCGCCCGGCGAGGAAGCGACCGGGCTGACCCGGGAGGCGGAACGCGGGATCGTGATCGCCGAGGGCTCAAGTCTGGCCCGGACGCTCTCCAATCGTGCTTCGAACGACGTCAGCCCGGAGGTCCTCGCCGAAGAGGCGCAGGCGATCGCCCGGCGCCACGACCTGTGGATCGATGTGATCGAACCCGAGCGGGCGACCGAGCTCGGGATGGGCATGTTCATGGCGGTCGGCCGGGGCAGTGACAATCCGCCGCGGATGATCGTGCTGCGTTCGGGCGGGGAGGGGGAGCGCGACGCTCTCGATCGTCACCTGGCCATCGTCGGCAAGGGGGTCTGCTTCGACTCGGGCGGGATCAGCATCAAGCC
>JBKKDW010000022.1:0-5449 GCA_046708025.1 Candidatus Limnocylindrales bacterium | reverse complement strand
TCCACCCGCTCAAGTTCATGCTCGCCTCGCCGGCGGAAGATGCCGCCGAGATCATCGCCCGCCTGGGTCCCGAGGTCTGGGTGGAAGACAAGTACGACGGCATCCGGGCGCAGCTCCACAAACGGGGGGGCGATGTCCGGATCTACTCGCGCGATCTCCATGACATCAGCTCCGGTTATCCGGAGATCGTGGAGGCCGCGGCGGTGCTCGGTTGGGACGGGATCCTCGACGGCGAGATCCTGGCCTGGCGCGACGGCGTGGTCCTGCCGTTCATCGCCCTCCAGGGTCGGCTGGGCCGCAAGACGCCGTCGGCGGCGATCCGGTTCGAAGTCCCGGTCATCTATGTGGCCTTCGATGCCCTGGCGCTCGGACCCGGTGATAGTGGGCCGGTCGAGCCGCTGCTCCGAACAGCGCTGCGGGAGCGGCGCGCCCGGCTCGATGCGCTGGACCTGCCGGACGCGATCAGGGGCGGGCGGTTCGCCCGCTCGCAGCTGGCGGTGGCGGCCGACGACGAGGCGCTCGAAGCCGCCTTTCTCGAGGCTCGAGCCCGGCGCAGCGAGGGCCTGATGGTCAAGGACCCGGGCAGCGTGTACGTGCCCGGCCGGCGCGGTCTGGGCTGGCTCAAGATGAAGAAGGCACTTGCCACGATCGACTGCGTGGTCGTCGGCGTGGAAGTCGGGCATGGCAAGCGCCATGGCGTGCTGAGCGACTACACGTTCGCCATCCGCGACACGGCGGCCGATCGCCTGGTCAACATCGGCAAGGCGTACAGCGGGCTGACCGACGCCGAGATCGCCGACATGACGCGCTGGTTCGAGGCGCACACGATCGCCAGCTTCGGACGCTATCGCCAGGTGGAGCCGACGGTCGTGGTCGAGATCGCGTTTGATGTGATCGTCCGATCGCGGCGGCACGCATCGGGCTTCTCACTCCGCTTCCCGCGGATCGTGAGCCTTCGGCCGGACAAGGGCCCGACCGAGATCGACACCGTGGCGACGGTGACGGCGCTGTACGAGGGTCTCCAGCACGGCGCCGAGCACCTGGTGACCGCGCGCGCCAGAGCTGTGGCCGAGCCGGTCGATTGAGGCGATCCCGGCCACCGCGTCCGCTATGCTGGGAGCGTGTTCGCTGGAATCGGAGGAGAGTCTCGAGCTACCTCCATCACGCTCGTCACCGACGCGTTCATCGTGCGCGGCACGATCCAAACACGCCTTCGCCGGATCACGGACATGCTCAACACCACCGATCACGAGTTCCTGGTCCTCGAGAAGGCCACCTTCGAGGAGTTCGGATCGGCCGGCCAGGCCATTCAGACCGACTACGCCCAGGTGAACCTGGGCGCCGTGCTGTTCGGGGTGGCCGATGACCCGATCGATGCCACGCCTGAGTTGCGCGTGGCGAAGGTCGTTGAGCGGGCGCTCATTTCCGTCCCGCCGTTCACCGTCACCGGGCACATCCACCTGATGCCGCAGCGCGACCTGCGCGAAGCGCTTGACGAGCTGACCGGGCGGTTCATCCCGGTCACCAACGCGGTCTACTGGTCCGACCGGGTGGGCGAGGCGCGGACGAGCGCCCTGATCGTGGCCGTCAACCACAATCGGGCCCAGATCATGGCGCCGCACCGCGAGGTCGATCCGTGGGCGGGCCTCGATCGCGCCGCCGAGCCGTCGGCCAACTCGCCCGACAGTTAGCGGTCGACCGGCAGGTCGAGTCGATTGCCCCACTCGGCCCAGCCGCCGTCGTAGACCGCGACGTCGTCGTGACCGAGTAGCGTCAGCACGAACGCGAGCTTGGCGGCCGCAACGCCGGAGCCGTCATAGCAGACCATCCGGCGGCCGCGACTGACGTTCCCGGCGTGGAGCAGCGCGCGGAGATGAGCCCCGTCTCGAAGCCGCTGGCTGCCCGGCTCGCTGGTCGCCCCGACCGGAACGTTGAGCGCGCCCGGAATGTGGCCGAGGCGCTTCGTGTTGCCCTCGAAGCCCTTGTACTCCGATGGTGCTCGGGCATCGAGCAGCGTGACGTCGGGCGCGCCCAGCAGACCGCGAACGTCGGCGGTGGTCAGGCGCATACGGTTTGGTCCGCGGACGGTGAAGCCCGACGGCATGGGCGCGGCCCTGGCATTGGAGATCGGTCTGCCCTCGCTGATCCAGGCCGGATAGCCGCCGTCGAGGATGCGCACTGATTCGAGGCCGTAGGCCCGGAGGCTCCACCAGGCGCGTGCCGCGAATACCGTCTGGGAATCGTCGTAGATCACCACGGTCGTACCGTCCGTGATCCCGGCCCGCTCTGCGACGGCCGCCATCGCCTCCGGATTGGTCAGGATGATCGCCTCGCCATCGGCCGCATCCTCGGTCAGCTCGGCACGCCAATCTATGAGCACGGCGCCCGGGATGTGGCCCACAGCATGGATCGCCGGCGCGCTGCCATCGGGACGCCAGCGCAGGTCGAGGACCCGAAGGCCCGGGCGACCCAGCTGCTCGGCCAACCATTCCGTGGTTGCCAGGATCTCCGGTCGGGCCAGGCCATGCATCGCCGGTATCATACGGCCGTGGTCGCCCCCTTCCTGCCCGACGCGGAGAAGCTGGCGGCCATCCGGGAGGCGCTTCCGGCCCTTGCCGCCGGGATCTATCTGAACACCGGTTCGGTCGGCCCGCTGCCGGCCGAGACGGCGGCGGCGATGGCCGAGATCGCGGCCTGGGAGCGCGACGTCGGGCGGGCTCACGCCGATGTTCTCGAGGACACCCTCATCCGGATGGCCGAGGCACGCGCCAGTGTGGCGGCAGTGCTCGGCACGGACGTCACGGCGGTGGGGCTGACCCACTCGACCACGGACGCGATGAACGTCGGCACCCTGGCCATTGACTGGCGGGCGGGCGGCCGGATCGTCACGACCCGCTCCGAGCACGCCGGCGGCCTTGGTCCGCTGTACGCCTTGCAGAAGCGCGGCCGCGTCGAGCTCGACCTGGTCGACGCCGGTGCCGACGGTGACGATGCGCGAACCCTGGCAGCCTTCGACGCCGCGATCACGTCCGGCACCCGGCTCGTGGCGCTGTCCCACGTGCTGTGGACGACTGGCGCGCTGATGCCGATCGCCGCCATCGCCGAGATGGCGCACGCCCGCGGCGCGCTGGTGATCGTTGACGGGGCCCAGGCAGCTGGCGCAATCCCGTTCCGCTTCGACGAGCTCGGAGTGGACGTCTATGCCGTCCCGGCGCAGAAGTGGCTGCTCGGCCCCGAGGGGATGGGCGCGATCGTCGTCGATCCGTCCGTCCTCGAGCGTCTCACCCCGGCGCTTGGCGGCTCGTTCACCTTCGAGCGGATTGACGGCGTCGGCGAAGCTGCCTGGTGGCCGGACGCCCGCCGTTTCGAAGCCACGAACTTTCATCGGCCGTCGATCGTCGGGATGGCCCGCTCGATCGGCTGGCTGTCGATGTACATCGGGCTCGACTACGTCCATCGACACGGGCCTGCCCGCGCGCTCGCGGCCGCCCGTCGCCTGGCGGCCATCGACGGCGTGACGGTCCTGACCCCAATCGACCGGATGGCGACCCTCGTCACGTTCCGGATCGCCGGGTGGACGGCGCAGGCCGCGCTCGACGAGCTGGGTGCGCGCGTCTTCGCCATCGCCCGAACGATTCCGAGCCTGGACGCGCTGCGGATCAGTGTTGGCTTCTTCAATTCTGAAGAGGAGCTGGAGCGGCTCGCCGGGGCCGTCGAACTGCTTGCCGCGCACACCCCCGATACGTTGCCGCCGAGGCGGCGCCTCACGATCCTGGGCGAAGGGTGACCGATCGCGGCAAGTCCGGCGAGCCCGGCGACCCCCCGGCGGCCGCCCCGCGATCCTGGGCGGCCATTAGCTGGCGGCAATTACCCAACCCGCCTAGCCCCATCGTAACAGCCCTTTCCCCCACCCAGTCCGTGGCCATTGTGCTGGCGGTCGCCTACGTCGCCTACGACGTGGCCATCAGCCGGGGAGCGGCATTCCCGGGTGGCGACCTGCGGACGCTGGCGATCGCCGGCTACGTCGTCGTGGTGCTGGTCAGTGGCAGCCTGGTCACCTGGTTCGTGGTGCCGCAACCTACCGGTTCGGGATCCACGGTTCGACGAACCGCCTGGAGCGCCGCCATTGGCTTCTTCGCGGCGGTCCCGATCGCCTACCTTGTGATCGTCGTCGCCGTTCAGCTGGTGCGGCCCTTCCTCGGCTGACGCCGGTCACCATCTCAGGGTACTCTCCGGTCATACATCATTCGGTGTGGCGAGGGGATCCGGCCACTCCGGCAACGTCATCGAGGTTCGCGAGTGACGATCGACGAGCGGCCTGACTCGCTTCCGAAGCTGTACGGCGCCCCAGCCTACGCCCGACCGCCAGCGCCGGTCGAACCATCCGAACGCCCCTTCGATCCAGACTTGCTCCCGCTGCAGGTGGAGCAGAGCGAGGAAGAGCGCCGGTTCGCGGCTTATCCGCAGGCCCACGCCTACGGCTCGAACGGCGGCGGACTACAGGGCGAGCCGCGCGACCCGGCCGATCACGCCACGGAATCAGGTCGGCGCCCTCGGCTGGTCAACCTTCGCGCGATCGCCGGACGGCTGCTCGGCGGCGACTGACTGCGCCGTCCCCGGTCACTGAGGCAACCCGTCGGCCGCTCGTCGGAAAGTGGTGCACCCGGGCAACGGGAGCATTGGCTGGTGGCGGGGTGACGAACGGGCGATGCCTCGACGCGGCTCACCACCGGTACTGTCGGCCTGCGTTTCGAGCTTCCTGTCGAAACGGTTCCACGAATCCGCACACCCGTCGTGAGGCGGGGTCGCAAAGCCATGGGACTCGCGTGATGCGAGTCGGCCGGGCTGCCGAACGGAGCCTCCATCGATGTCGTCCTGGGACGGAACCCGCTGGCTCGATCAGCACGAGCAGCGCCCAGTCGCAACACCGACACGACACCGCTGGACGGACCGCCTGGCGACGCTCGTCATCGTTGCCGGGATGGCGCTCGCTGTTGTGCCCATCGAGACGACATCCGCCTCCAGCCGGCAGATCAGCCTCTCGCCATCAAGCGGTCCCCCTGGAACGAGAGTCACGGTCAGCGGCAGCTCATTCCGCCCAATGAGGCGCGTTCAGCTGACGTGGGACGGCGCGTTCGCCAGGATGCCTACGGCCTGGGTTAATCGCGAGGGACGCTTCAAGGTCAGCTTCACCGTGCGGGCGACCGCCGCAGCGGGCTCACACAGGATTGCTGTACGCACCGTTCTTCGATCGGATGTGAAGATGGTCACGAGGAGCAGTCAACTCGGCCCGGTCCTCGCGGCCGGCGCGTTCAGGGTTCGGCCTGCGCCAGTGGCGGCGCCTATGCCTTCGTCGGCAGGGGAGTTTGTGACTCGCTGCGGAACGGCCCTGTGTCTTGCCGGGCAAACGTGGTACCTGTATGGAGCGAGCCAGCTCGGTGGCCTGGAC